>JAFTFA010000283.1 GCA_017449785.1 Muribaculaceae bacterium
GAGTGAGTATAACTTCAATTTCTCCACTTGCGCTGCCAGAGAAGGTATAATTAGTAGCAGTTGAAGTCAATCTAACTTGACTGCCAAATGCTGAACCTCCAACTGATACATCTAGTTTTGCTGAAGTGCTACTAGCGCCAGAAGCATTAACGGTAATTGACTTAATTGTTCCGCTAATGTTGCTTGTAGATAGAGTCAGATAAGAAACGGAAGCTTTGCTGGTACCATAATGAATACCTTTGGTATTGTCGAAGCTTGACTCTGCCGCATCAGATGTCACAGTCCATACTGTACCATCGTCAGCAGTGCCACTGCCTCCACACGCTTTAGTAAAGGTTAATGTTGACGTTTCTGCCCAGCCGACGCCGATGGCCAGCAGGGCAGTCATGAAAAAGGTGAGTAATTTTTTCATAAAAAATTGTGATTAATTGGATTAATATAATAAGTAGTTATTGGTTGATCGGAATGCATGAGAGGCAGTCCCAGCAAGTCGCACACGCGTCTTCAAACGGTATCGCTAACTTGTTGTCACTGTCTTTAAGCTGGAACATGAGTAAGTGAAGTTTTTTTAGAGGCAGATCCGCTTCTTGAAGCGGGCAGCATCAGAATGGGAACAGCAGCAACCCATTAAACAAAAAAAGGCATCCGCAATCTTTCCCGCCACTTGACGCGTTGCGCCAAACGGCTGAAAGACGGAGAATACCACCACAGTAACCTTACAATCCATTTTCTTTGTCATGCGCCCCCCTGTAGGGACACTTGCTAAAAATTTCCCCAAAATTACTCACAAATATTCATCCCTGCAAATTCCCCACCATTTTTTGCCCACATTGTCACATCTTTTTGTATTTTTCAGCATTTCCCAGGGGAAAACCGCCGCAAAACACCTCCTTAAAACGCCTGGCTCTTATGGATTTTACCATCAAGAATATAAATAGTCGCATTGTGTAAAATTTACGCAAGAAAATTTGGTGGATAGAAATAATGATTATAATTTTGCGTAAAATTTACACAAGAAAAGCAAAGCAGTTTTCACGATGAACTACAATATTGAAATGATCAAGCAAATCGTCCGCAGCAATCCGGCAACGACTATCATCTACTTTTGGGGCCATACGCCTGACCCCACTACGGTGACTGCCGCTTGCCTGAGTCAGTGGTATGATTGCTATTTCGTGGTGAATGGTGTGTGCTATCATACTACCGAACAGTTTATGATGGCCAGCAAGGCCCTGCTATTTGGTGACGATGAGGTTCACCGTGAAATCATGGCCGCTCACCATCCTCTTGACTGCAAAAAGTTGGGACGCAAAGTTCAGGGCTTTAACCCTGAGTTATGGGATGCCAGAAAATATGGCATAGTCGTGGAAGGAAATAAAGCCAAGTTCGGACAAAATCCTAAACTTAAAGAATTCCTGCTCTCCACCGGCGATGCCATTTTGGTTGAAGCCAGCCCATACGATAAGATCTGGGGTATCGGTCTAGACAGGGAAACAGCCCTGAAGGGTACTGTTGATCAATGGAAAGGCGAGAACCTATTGGGATGCGCCTTGATGGAAGTACGTGATTGGTTAAGAAGTACAATGTAAATAATACAAGCGATGGAACAGACAAAAGGAACATACACCTACGAGTATCCACATCCGAGTGTCACGACCGACTGTGTGATCTTCGGGTTTGACGGCACTAAACTGAATGTGCTGCTTGTCGAGCGAGGCATTGAACCGTTCAAGGGGCGCTGGGCATTTCCTGGCGGATTCTTGAGAATGGATGAGTCGGCCGAGGCCTGCGCATTGAGGGAGTTACAGGAAGAGACTGGCCTGAAAGGTGCATATATCAAACAGTTCCACACCTTCTCTGATCCCGCGCGAGATCCCAGGGAGCGCGTCGTGACAATAGCCTATTACGCCCTTGTGAGAATGCAGGAGGTGATAGGCGGCGATGATACAGCCAGGGCCGCGTGGTTTGCGTTGGATGAAGTCCCTTCGCTGGCATTTGACCACGACTTGATTTTCAGAAAGGCATTGACCGAACTGCGTAAACAGATTCATTTTGAGCCCATCGGTTTTGAACTGCTGCCCGATAAATTCACTGTCAAGGAACTTCAACTTCTCTATGAGGCCATTCTTGACGTGAAATTTGATCGACGCAACTTCTATAACAAGATGAAGCATCTGGAGATTCTCACTCAGTTGGACGAAACGGTCTTCAACTCACCCAAGAAGGAAGCGTTCCTCTTCAAGTTCAACCCCAAGAAATATGATGAATTGAAACAAAAAGGATTTAGATTAGAATTTTAATTTTTCGACAGATGATGTACAACAGAGAATATACCCCCGATAGGATCTCCGAGTTAAAGGAGAATGAGATTTTTGTGTTCGGTAGCAATCTGGCAGGTCGTCATGGCGGTGGCGCTGCCCGTCTGGCTTATAACCGCTTTGGCGCAATTTGGGGTCAAGGCGTGGGCCTGCAGGGGCAGAGCTACGCTATCCCCACCATGCAGGGCGGTGTGGAAACCATCAAGCCCTATGTGGACGAGTTCATCCGCTTTGCCGAACAACACCCGGAATACAAGTTCCTGGTTACCCGCATCGGCTGCGGAATAGCTGGTTTTATGGACGAGGAAATCGCCCCGTTGTTTGCCCAGGCCCTGAAAGTTGAGAACATCATTCTCCCTAAAGAGTTTGTTGCAGAACTGGATGGAATGGATACTGCCCTGTCAAGCGAAGGGATAAAAGCATTGAAAATGTGGAAAATGGGCGCTGGCAATTCGGCCAAGCGGTTCAATGGCGAGAACCCCATTCCCGAAAAGGCCGAAGTGGCCACTAAAGACAGCTGGAAAACGCTGCCTATGCCTGACAACAATACCGTCATTCCCATGGATCTGACCATTCCCAGTGCTGCCATGCGCATTGTCAAGTTTGGCCACATTCCCGACGCAATGGAGGACCACTGGTTCATGTATTGTGATGAAACGACCATCCGATATTACCGCAGTTGGACTGGGATATGTATCTTTGTAGCCCGGTATGTTATCGACGGGGAACTGTGTCGCATCACTGAGTTGCAGGTCAACCGTGATCCAGTGCAGTATGGCTCCACCGACGACGAGCATGACAAGGCCCTGTTCATGGCCCTGCTGACCGAGGAGTACGGCGGCGACGCCACTCAATACTGGGACAAAGCGTTTTAGCTCATCCCGTCCAGTGAATACGGCAAGACCGATGACCTCAATCGAGGTGATATCACACATTATGACGCATCTTAATAACAATTAATGCTTTGATTATGAAATTGATGACAACTGTTTTTTTGTTCGCTGCAACGCTATTGTCTGCCTGTGCTGGCTCGTCGTCGGGCAGCGCTGATGTCTCTTTCAATCCCCGCGATACGGTAAATGTGCCCGAGGGGGTGACTGGCCAGGACAGTATCGCTTATATCGAGAATGCTATTACCCGGAGCCCCATTTCGGCAGCCGATCTGCTCGGTCTTGCCGAGGTCCATGCGGTTGAGGACTATCTGGCTTATTACAATGACTTGGAAAGCGCCCAAGAGCATCTCGAGGTGACTCACCGTGACTCAGCAGCTATGCGACTGGCAAACCGCTTCATGAGAATGGGAAATCTGGTCAAGATGAATGGCAATGCCAACGACAAGCTGCAATGGGCCGTGGCGGTCAAGGCCGCAATGGACATTTATCACAAGGCAGTGCCGTCAGTACCAGCCGACTCGATAATCGGTGAAATAGGCAAGGTGGTGTATAAGTTTTCATCACAGACGCAATATGAATTAAACTTCATGTGCTATGTCGATGCAATGGTGGATTACTATCGCACGATTGAGTGTTACAGGCAATGGCTGTCGGTCGTCCCGGCAAAATTGAAACCGCTCCTGCAAGAGGAATATGAAGCATGGCATGACCTCAACGATGCACGCTTTGCGTTCTGGAATGACGTGTCCTACAAGCGCGAGTGGTATAGCATGAAGCCGATGGAGATTGAGGGCTATTACGAGAAATTGTCGTGTAACAGGCGTGCCGAGATGGAGATTGAGCGAGCCATCATTTTGGACAACAGGCCTTACCAGCAACTGGGCCAGACCGTCACCACGGCCCAGTGGCAGAAGTGGATTGCCGACCATTCTGTACCAGAGGATGTCGACTTCATGAGAGAAATGGGCCAGGAAGATGACTTGCCCAGCGATAGCCTCGTCAACCAACGCGTGATCGCCCTGAAATCGGCCTTCTCGCGATGGACAGCCGCCCGTCATGCTATTTCAGCAGCCTTGCCTGAGAATCAGGGACAATCTTATGATAACCTGACTGCCGACATTCACAGCCGCTTGATTGGCAAGCTGGCTGATATTGTTCCTTTTGACGAATGGTAATATGAGATACGTTCAGTTTTCTGAGAAAGGTCCACGGCAGAATAACGAGGATTGTTGCGGCATCGTGGAGGTGACGGGCAAGAGAGCCTTGTTTGTCGTGTGTGACGGGATGGGAGGGCACTTCGGTGGCGAGGTGGCAAGTCGAACGGTTTGTGATGCGTTCACTGCTTACTGGCAGGAGCATGATGAGCCCGATTCATGCCAGAAGGTGATCAATGCGGCCAAGGAAGCAAGCGCCGCGCTTGACGAGAAATCGGGCTTGAGTGCGATGGGTACGACCCTTGTCATGGCAAGTGTGGAGGATAATCTGGCCACTATCGCCCATGCTGGTGACAGCCGCTGTTACGTCATTGACATCAAGGGCAATGTGAAGTACCGCACCATCGACCATGTGAACGGCAATCCTTTCGGTCACTCCGAGATCACCCGAGCCTTCTTCACGGGCCATCCCGAGAGCGCCGTTCCCGATGTGAAAACGGTGCAATTGGAGCCGCTCGACCGTATCCTGCTTTGCACCGATGGGCTGTATAATGCCATCGATGATGAAACCTTGCTTCACACGCTGCAATGCGCCAAGGATGTAGAGCAGGTTGCAGAAAAATACTTGACAATTTGCAGCGAGAGGGCCACCGACAACTATTCTGGCATAATTATTGAGATAGACTAAATGAATAAAAGAGAGTTTCATCATGAAAGCAAAACAATATATTTCGGTTATCGTTGCAATTATTCTCTGTGGAGTAATGGCTGCCTGTGGTGGCAAGCAGAACGGTGAGCAACAGAAAGAGCCAGCAAAACAGAAAGCCACTGCTCAACAAACAAAATCCTCTGCACGGCCGATTGCAACGATAAACATCTATCGCTACGATGATTTCTCAGAGGCAAAGGCAGAGCAACTCAAAAATCAATTGCAAAAGGTCTATCCGTCAGTAAGACTTGCCAAGGCATCAATTCCTCTGCCCAAGGAGTGCTATTACAAGCCTCGTGACAGATATAGAGGCACAGGCTTGCTTGATGACCTCACGAAGTTCAGAAAGGGTGGTTATGCACTCGGCCTGACGCGCAAGATCATTTACGATAAGAATGAGATTTCGCCCACATTTGGTGTTTTTGGCATCAGTTATATAGGTGACAGTGTCTCGGTTATCTCATCATTAAGGCCAAAGACATTAAAGCCGCTAAGTGAAGATGAATTACAAGAGTTGATGTTGCATGAACTTGGTCATGCTTTTGGCCTGCCACATTGTAAGGATGAACGCTGCATGATGGTGGATGCCGAGCATGGGAACAAATTTGCTCAAACGCAATCCTTCTGCAACGATTGTAAAAAATATCTGAATAACAAGGGATGGAAACTTTAAATTTAAATGGATTATCACCGTCACATGTGGTTTTTTCGCATGGAAAGGAGAGTGGCCCTCATGGGCGAAAGATTTTAGCTTTGATGGCGGCAACCGAAGCGTCAGGACTTGATGTGACTTCGGTGGATTATCGATCATGCGCCAATGCCAATGAACGTGTAATTTTGCTTCGTGAGACCTTGAGGCAGATAGATGTTCCTTCAAGCCGTGTTATTCTTGTCGGGTCAAGCATGGGTGGATATGTGTCCACAGTCATCGCCAGCGAGTTGCCTATTGCGGGATTGTTTCTCATGGCACCAGCATTGTGGATGCCAGCCGAAGAATACATCATTCAATCATATCGCCCACAGACAACGAATATTGAAATCACTCACGGATTTCAGGATGACATCGTGCCGTTCGAGAACAGCGTTAGGTTTGCAACGGAGAATACCGGCACAATACTGCATCTTGTTCACGATGATCATCGATTGAGCGCATCGCATGGTTTCCTGGCCTATCAATTCAGGAGGTTTGTAGAGCGCATAAAAGGGAACGCCTGTCATTAATGACATTGAGTTGAAAGAACAGCATGAAACGAACATTGCTTTCTTTAATCCTGCTGATATCTGTCAGCATGGCTGCATTGTCCCAGAGCAGTTACTACTTGGACAAGGCTCGTAGTTACATGCGGGATGCCGAGTTTTATATCGGCAAGGCCGAGGGATATGACCGAGAGGCTGAGTATCACACCAAGAAAGCCAAGGAGTATCAGCGTGAGGCCGAGCGTTATACCCGCAACAAGCAGGACGATAAGGCTCGAAACTACAAGCGCAAGGCCAATGACGAGACCGACAAGGCCCGTCAGCAGCAGCGATGGGCCACCGAAGCAAAAGAGAATGCCCGAACCCGTCTTCGCTGGGCTGCCGAGGCTATAGACAGGGCTAAACAATAAACCGATTAAGCTAACAATTTGACTATGAACAAGAGACATATCATCATGACGATTGGCATTGTGGGATTGCTCACTGCAGTGCTGTGTGCCATCAATCCAAATAACAAGGGGAAAGTAGAGCCCGTGGAGGATGAGTGGGCGACCCAACTAATTGAGGATGAACCGACTGAAGATAGTACCGAGGTCGTGGACGATGTCGATGATAAGTATATGTCGGTGACCATTGATGTGCCCAAGGCCTTGAACTCAATCGTTGAGGGCGCTTCCTGGTCGGCTGAGCATTTCTGCACAGCGGGCGACAAGGTCTTTTATCTCGCCGAGGATGAGCACCTGTTCACGACAGCCCTCTTTGCCGGCGACAAGGTCTTTGTTGAAGATCCCTCGTTCTATTACGTCAATCTAGACACGACCATGCAGAAGTTCTCCATCTCGGTGGGCGAGAGAAGCATTGTGGTGGATTTTACTGACCCCAAGAGCGTCAATCAACTCTCGAAACTCAACTATGGAACCTTGCCCGGCTTTGAACGCAAGCGCTGGGGCAACAAAGCAGACTTCCACGATTATGTGAGATGTCCCCTCGAGATCGACCGCCCCAAGTCGTCCATCGCCAACAGCCAGCACATCAGCCGCTGGATTGCCAATGTCGCGCTGGCCTCGGTCTCCGGACCGACACGGGTCACCCTGTCGCGCCCTTATTTCACCACAGCCATGAAGAACCGCAGCGGCTACAAGGGCAACATCAGCGATTGGGATGCCATCAACAAGTTCATCTCGGCCAACTATTTTGACTGCGTTATCGAGGAGTGGGGAACCGACAAAGGCAACTATCCGCCAGCGCTCTACTCCGGATTGAGCCTGCGGGCACGCTACCTCACCAGCCATTATGTGACCTATCAGATGGTAGATTACGGCTATGGTGGCGGTGCTCACGGGTACTCCGATGTACAAATGATATCATACGACCACGAGAACCATCAGGAGATAGGCTGGACTTACCTCTTTAAGCCCGGGTGCGAGGAGAAAGTGCTGACGTTGTTTGAGCAGGTGGCCCAGACCAATGAGCAATATCGTCACTGGAATGCCTATCTGTGGGCAGGAGTCCGCCTCACCGACAAGGACGGCAACCAGACAGGCGAGATGCTGCTTCCACGACCCGCCTTGACCCCGGCAGGCGTCACCGTCTCATTCCAGCCCTACGTCATCGCCTGCCACGCAGCCGGCACCTTCCACTTCACAGTCCCCTACAGCCAACTGAAGCCCTACCTCACCGACCGAGCCAAGCGCTGCATCGGCATATAATAACATTTTGTCGTCACATAAGACCAAGAATAATAGTCAATGCCTCATTTTGGATCCCCTCTATGAATCATCGATAATTCACACCTAACGACATTCATATTTGTAGTAGTCAATATTCGATAGGGCACGTATGGGGAACCATGAGATATATCAAAAAAACACCTTTAGAAACCTCCCGACGCCTGATTGACAGCCCTTTCCAGCAAGCCGATGAGGCGTTTAAAGGCGCATAAAGGCGCCCGACGGCGCAAAAAGGGGGAGCGCACCCCCCAAAAAATCCGATTCAGCAGCGAGATGCTCCTCATGGGACACTTCGCCAGTTTCTTGCATCGCCACAAGAACATTCCAGAATCAATATCAAATATCAAAATGTGATGTATTTAACCCTCCAAATCTTTCATGCTCAAGAAATCCTTAAGCATAATATGTTGCACCGTGCTGGTGGAAAAATCAATGTCATCGTTGGTGATAATGATTTTTCGCATGGACTGGTCCAGTTTATTGAATAACGCAAACTCCCTGTTGTATGTATCCTCATCGGCAATGGAGTAGGCCACCTGCACAAGATAACTCTTACCATCCTTTGTGGCATAGAAATCTATTTCCTGCGAGTCTTTCCTGAACACAGACAGGTTATAACCCATAAAAACCAATTCGTTATACACCACATTCTCAAGATTGTGTGTCAGGTCATATCGGTTTTCTGGTTGCCGTATCGTGTTAAACGCGACATCCTCGTCATACACTTTGGGAAAAAACATCAGTTCCCGCTTTGCCTTTGTCATGTACTGAGGAATAGAACGGATGATATATGCCTCCTCCAGATAGCCCAAGTATTTCATAATCGTGTTGACAGATGACTGCATTCCTTGCCCTTTAAGATATTTCATCACCGAGTGGGCACTAAATATCCTGCTGTTGGAGCGCAAAACGTAATTGATCAGTTTCTCAAAGAGTGCTACTTTCCTGACATGATAACGATTGATGATGTCGTTACGCACAATCTGCTCGTCCAGTTCATTCAGGTACGTCAGAATGGATGATTTGTCAGGGAATTCTATGGTTTTGGGGAAACCTCCATAAATAAGATAGTCGGTTACTGAGCGCATGTTTCCTGTCTCGGCGGCGTACTCACAAATTTAATTATAAAATAATGGACGTATTTTAAACTAAACATACCTGCCTTAAAATGCCTTTGTGAGTTCTTTCGATAATATTTTGGAGTTGCTGCCGGTAATAAACAACGACAGGTTTTCGAGGCGCAGTGAACGGCAGGCCAGATTCCAATCTTCAACCAACTGAATCTCATCAAGGAAGACGTAGGTCTTCTCAGACGATAAATGAGACAACACAAATGCCTCCAATTCTTCGGCGGTACGTATCTGAGAACTTACTGAGAGTCGCTCAAAATCAAGTGATAGTGTACGTTTTCCCTGTTCACGCAGCTCTTGCTCTATCTGATCCTTTATGACTGATTTGCCGCACCTGCGCACTCCCGTGATAATCTTGATCAGGTCACTGTCGTAGAAAGGGCGTATCTTTTCTATATAATGCTCTCTGATAATCATTTCCTTTTCTCTACAAACTGATAATACTGAAAACTTTTTGCAAAGATAATAAAAGTTTTCACTAATACTGAAAACTTTTTAAAGAAAACCAAAAACTTTTCAGTAGAAGGGTAAAACAGGGACGGTTCTTTTGATGTAATAACCACAATACTCAAAATGTTTTTATGTAAATCCTGTAGAAATCTCACGATTTATTTCGTCAAATCCTGTAGAAATCTCACAATGTTCGACAATGCAAAAGACTCTGGTTCGCGCTTCCCAAAACCTTTAAAAACCTCCAGACGCCTGATTGACAGCGTTTTCCAGCAAGCCGATGAGGCGTTAAAGTGCGCGGAAAGACGTCCGACGGCGCAAAAAGGGGGAGCGCACGCACCCCCAAAAGCAATTGACGATGCGGCATACTGCTGTCATTGCACGAGGCACTGCCGCAAGCGCTTCCCAATATATTCTACACCTTGGTTATACGATTCACTGAGTTTTTAGAATCTAGAATTAGAAAGAAATTATTACAGCATCATGAGCGAATGTGTACGGTGATGAATAGTCAGAGAAAGAATATCTGAAAAATGTAGAGGTAAATCATAAGGATGGGGGCTTCACTACCGTTTGAAATCGTGCCCACAACTATTACAGTGGCAATCCACTTCATCATATTCCTGGAAATAGAAGTGCGCCGCAAGTGCTGAATCGAAAATATACCACAACCATTTCGGACCATGCGGATGATGAACTTTTGTACGCGTTACATCTTCAGAACCACATTTTGGGCACCAAGGATTCTCTTCGTCTCTTGCTTTGCTGAATTGCTCAAAAACTCCTTTTGCTGTAGTGTAATCTTTCTCATCAACATATAATGCGAAACAAGAACCACTATGATTAAGACTAACCAAGACATCATAGGTTTTTACCTCTTCTTGTACGACACAGTCAATGCCGCTTGCATCCAAATCTTGTTGTAATCGGGTAGTGGTCATTTCATCATCAAAACAGGCTAATAATACTGGTTTCATACTCATAAGTTTTATGTTTTCGTTAGAGATTATCTTTTTTATGCAAAAATACTGCAAAAATCATACCAAATAACACTAAACTCATTAAAAAAAACCGCGTCATCTACCACACACATCAAAGGGAAGGTTCTTATGATGTGCTTTTGAGCAAGGAACTAATCTCAATGAATTCAACTTGAATTTACGGCCCAAATTAAATAACAAAACCCACTGGGGTTTCAGCGGGTTTTTGTTTTTTGTGCGCCTGATAGGACTTGTTGCCGCGCCCCCCAAAACCTTTAAAAAACTCTCAACGCCTGATAAAGAGTCATTTAGCAAAGCCCCAAAAGGCGTTTAAAGGCGTCTAAAGGCGTTGAACGGCGCAAAAAGGGGGAGCGCACGCACCCCCAAAACAAAAAAAACACTATCTTTGCAAAACTAAAAGGATAGGATATGATAGAGTACAATTATAGCGTAAGAACAGTCCTTCGCAAACACACCACGAACAGCACTATTTCATTTGTCATTAGATGGAATAAGAAGAGACAAGAGTTGTGGCTATCTACAGGGATTCAGTGGGATCCAGCAAAATGGGATAGCAACAAAGGAAAAGCTCGCAATAATACTACAACTATAGACACATCTGGGCATACTATTTATGCCAGAGATGTGAATTCTTTGATATTGTTATATTTTGAGTCTATCGAAAAAGCGTTCAAGGACTTCAAAAATAAGGATAGGATTCCGTCTGCCGATGAATTACGAGAAAGCATTTACAAACTCATGGGTAATGTTGGCAAGATGGGAGCCCAAGCATTGGATGACTACATTGATACTCATAAACAATTCGAGGCAGTGTATAAACAATTCATGAGCGAGCGGGCTATTGAGAAGAATTGGAGCAAGAGTACCAAGGATAAGAATTCGCAGATGTGGAAATGCCTCTGCGAGTATAATCCGAGAATCACGTTAGGCAAGATGAACAGAGTGACCTTGAACGGGTTGAAAAAGTGGTATTTTGATCACGGCTACCATAATACAACTGTAGCAAAGAGGTTTCGTGACTTAAAATCATTCTTGAGTTGGCTCGATCGAAATGGATATCCGGTTAATAAGGAAGCTCTGCAGTTTGAATCTAACGTTCCCAAGTCCGAGAAGGTTATCACATATCTCACCTATGAAGAATTACGGCATTTCGCAAGCTTCCCACTTAAACAGCAATATTTGCGTAATGCTCGCGATTTATTCTGCTTCATGTGTTATACCTCATTGAGATACTCAGACACTGCAGCTCTCAAGAAGTCAAATATCAGTGATGGTTTTATACATGTATTCACACAAAAAACTAAAACGAAACTAGACATACCGATCATCAAATTTGCACAGGAGGAGATACTTGATAATCGAATGAGTACTCCAGGAGAATATGTCTTCAAAGTCCCCAGCAACCAAAAGCTCAATGATTTTATTAAACTTGCAGCCAAAGAAGCAAAACTTGATCGTAAGGTACATGAGATGTACTACGTGGGTAATGAGCCTCATGAAACATTTAAACCTATTCATGAGATTATCTCATGTCACATGGCCCGACGCACCTTTGTAGTTTGTTCATTAGCACTTGGGATTCCCGTTGAGGTAGTAAAGGCTTGTACTGGTCACTCCACCTACGAGGCCATGAAACCGTATATAGCGATTGCCTCATCAACAACTAAGGCACATATGGAAAGGTGGAACGTCAACTCTATCAACATGCAAATTCAAAGTAAAATCGAACGCCTATCCCCCTCCCAGATGGAGCAACTTGACAAATACCTATCCGATCTACTGGGAGATACTCCCGCGAGCACATAAGAAGCCACAATCTATTAACATCATATACTCATCAACAGCGAGACATAGCAGGTGCATGTCTCGTTTTTTTATGCCACGGAAAAAACACCTTGACTATGCCATTGGACGGTCACAACTGACAACTTCTACCAACTACTGGCAGCACCTGACAGCTATGAGAGGTGACAGAATTTCATCTTCCATCTGCCAATATGGCCATCCAGCGTTGTCAGTAAATTCTAATCGATGTTAAGATTTCAATTATAATTGCTTTTAATCAGTTTTAATCGTTATAATCAAAAGTCTGTTAATCAGCTATTTAGTGGCGCTAAATGTGCACATATATGGCTGATATGATTCACAACGAATTTGACATACAAAGCATCGCCGGTAAACGTCTCCTGGACCTTACGGCTGAGGAGTTTTCTCAGCTGATTTACGAGGCCTCTATATGCGCATATAATAATGTGTTGCACGAATCCAGCAGTAATAGACCACAGGAGAAGAACGTCGTGCGGGGTATCAAATCATTAGCTAAAGCCCTCAGTTGCTCCGAAACAAAGGTCAAGTCGATGATTCGTTCTGGTCAGATTCACGAACCAGCGCTGTGGAGGAATGGCAGAGTCATCTGGTTTGATATTGATGGGGTGCTCGCCATGATTGGTGATGATCCTAAGTCCAGGTGGATTGTGACTAACCGCCGCCCAGCGACCACGACTACACCGATGAATAACAAGAAAAACGAGAGTTAATATATTCATAAACAACAATTTAAAATAAAAAATATGACAAGAGTGATGAAGTTTAACGTTGTCGCACCTCATGCGGCCGAATACAACGAGGTAACTAAACCCGCAGTATCAGCCGACTTCCATTCGTTGATTCACAATCTGCGATCATTGGACGTCAGCAAGGCCGAGCTCGCTCTCAAGAAAGCTTCTGGTGCGGGTTTCGTCCAGGCGACCTTCGCGCTGACCCTGCTTAATTACTATGGACTAGCAGAAGGCAAGCTCACAGCGGTTCTTCGATATAGTAGTAAGGCGGCCTATGCCTATCACGTCCCGAGCATGTACGTGCTAGGCAGTGTACTTCACACTATTCAACGCCCCCGCCGAGTGGGAGACCTGTGGTTACAAATGGCAACGATTCTGGATCCCATGGGTAAATGCTCGCATAACCTCCTGGACCCGGGTGAAGTGGAAGACGAGGTCCTGATTGAAGATATCATTGATGCCCTCGAGGCCCCCCAAGTTATCTTCGACCCCAAGAAGGCCGCTGCTAACGCCAAGAGGTTGAGCATCCCCATGCCCAAGAGCGGAAAATTTGTGAAGCTCAACGGCCAGCCTGAACCCTGGGAGGCATTCCAGGATTACTCGCCCGAGATGGGATTCAAAATGGTTCATCAAGCCGTAGAGGATGGCTATATAACGGCTATGTATCACGTCTCGAGCATGTTCCGTCGTGGCTATGGCACCGAGCCCGACCCCGATCTGGCCGATGCATGGTTCTACGCTGCCCGCAAACTTGATGTGGACAACAAGGGCCTTCACATGGTCAATATTACTCTCAACTAATAATGATTAACCTGCGTTGGCGGGTCACACCGCCCACGCCTAAAAAGGACAATAGAACAATGAAAAAGATTATTGAAGAATTTGCTGTCAACACTGACAACGCAACACAGGGAAAGCCCTGTGACGATGAGAAGAAGTTCGCAGAGCAGAAGACGCCCTACGTGAGTATCTTGGATCTGTTGAAGGACATGAGCGTAGTTGAACCCTCAATCAATGGAGGCCGTATCCATCGACTTGGTTTTATCGAAATCATTGAGGATGAGAATGCTGAGGTGGTGGATACGGAAGGTATGTCTCCCGAGGAACTGGAAGACCTGCGTACTTGGGAAATTGAGAAGGCCGCCGATGAGGGTCGACTGATTATTCATGAGATTGACCTCACTGATGAGCAGGCGAAGAGACTGGGCATTTCTTTCTGCGATCCCTGTCATAGATCTGAATTGCCTTACAGCATTTCGATTCCATGCAGCCTGAGACCAGCCTCCCGTCCCAACAAGAAGAACAAGGGATTTCCCCGTTTTAATAACTTTTTTTTATAAAACATTAAAGATTATGAAGAAGCAAGATTTGACTTCTGCCGCCCCCACTGAGGGTGAGATGGACCTGACCAAGGCCCAAGTTGAGAACGTAGCTGCGCCCATCCAGGGTTCGGTCAAGCCCCAGTCGCTGGACGATACCGTAGCCAGCGACGAGGAAGCCGCTGACGCTACCAGTAAGCAGGTACCGGCTAACACCAAAGCTACCGACGCAGGTGATGCCGCTGCACCCACCGCTGGTAAAGGTAAAGATGCTACGGCTGACACCACGGAGAGCAATGATGCTGTCCAGGGTGATGAGAACACGTCCGCTGAGCAGGACTCGCAGGCTCAGGCAACCTCGAGTGCAGGTCCCGAGGATCTCAAGGCTGAAATTTACGAGATGGTAAAGGTAGAGGATCAGCAGTTGCGTGATAAGACTGCGGCTGAACTGAACCAGAAGGGTGTTGAGTGTATCCTCGTACCGAAGTATGACCTGCAGAAATTGCTGGCCGCAGCCATCATCCTCATTGGTTATGAAGGCAACCGCAATGTGGACGAGAGACACGTTCTGGATCTTACCAAGGCGCTGAAAAAAACCAAGAAGAATCGCTTCTCTCAGCCAATTATTGTTTGCTTAGCGAAGGCTGCGCTGATGCTGGGAGCTAAACTCGTTGACAAAAAGGGTAACAAGGTTACTCTTTCCCACCCTGACATAGACCGCATGTTTGTCGTGCTGGATGGACAGCATCGTCTTGTGGCCGTTAAGAGCAGCAACTTCAAGTATGGTGCGGATGTGGAAATCATACCCTGCCCCGCTGACATTGATGCCTATGTACGCGATATCAATGCCAACAATGCCAACTGGGGAAATGGGGACTACAGAAACCAGACCATTGTTACCACGGGCAAGGAGGATAAACTGTTGACCAAGGAACAACTGGCAAAGAAGATCCTTCCCAACGCTAGCGACAAGTACCTCGCTTACGGCCTGACTGCCGTCAAGGAAGCCGTAAAGAAGAGTGCTCTCCTGGCCGGTAAGATCCCCGCCTACGAGGAGGGCAAGGCGCTCAGAGGCATTGGCATCTTCGAGGCAACCAGATTGCTCAATCCAGACTGCACCAGAAACGGGCTGCTAACGATGACTTGGCTCACTGAGGTATTCAAAGCGAAGGATATTTTTAACAGCGGTGGCGGTGGTGATATCGACTTCGTTAAATACCTCAAGCTTTTCATGAACGAGGAACGCAAGAAGGGGCTCAAAATGACGGACAAGGACAAAGTGTCCGACTTCATCCAGGGGTTCGTAAAGGACTTTAAGGCCTTCGTCAAGAAGAACCCGCTGACTGCCGCTAGTGACGAACAGCTCGAAAACATCGACGCTGAAATCAAGAGAATCATTGACGCTGGTGTTACGACCACTCGTAAAGTATTTGCCCGTGGCTCGATGGGCGATATCGAGAGCAAGATGAAGGAGCAGGCGGAGAAGAAGGCCGAACTGGAACAGTCCCTGGCCACGATGGATGAGACCATCCAGAAAGCCAAGGAGCAGTACAAGACTCTCAAGAAACAGCTAGCCAAATTCAACAACTAATCGGTTCAATGAGCCCCACCCCTGTCAGTGACATGGTGGGCGGTGGGGCCTTTAACAACGACTATATGAATATTGTTGAAAGCCATATTCTGAACACAGTGACACCGTTTTTCGCCGACGACCAGATCAAGCCCCATATCGTGACCATCTGCCCAAAGGAAGACGGCTTCTCAACTCGTGGCAAAGAGGTACTGCGGTGCTTTACCAGCCCCGAGCTCAATGTTGGTCTGCTGGACTTCGAGGATGGCAGCTATGTCCTGTATGAATTGCTTAAGACCGAAGTGGCGGGCAAGAGGCATCCTGCCGGTACCGTAATCCTGGAAGTCCTGGTGGCATCTCCTTATAAGAAGTCCACCATTCGGATCGACAGACTCGCCGTAGCATTGAGCGATAGTTGCGGTACTGCTTTGTTTCCGATGGTGAATGATGACGGCACCGTAACAATCATTGACGTTAACTACTTCAAACTGTAAAGACCATGCCGCTAAGATATTCATCAGGAAATATGTATGAAGGGATCTGGACGCTATCCCTTTTTGGTGGCCAAGGTTCTTGTGGTTGGTGCCCGTGGTGCTTTAAGGATCGCTATAAGACCAGATCTAAGCATCACTTCATTGAAGAGGATTTCAATATCGACCTCTCCGTGGGCGAGCCCAAGACGATTTTCATCTGCGAAGGCACGGACATCTGCTCCGGAGCGCTTAGCGACCAGGACATAACGCGTATTCTTGATCACTGCCACCAGTATCCCCGTCACACCTTCTGGGTGCAGAGCAAGAACCCCGGCAGGTTGCTCAGCTTTAGCGGACATGGTATATGGGAACATGCCTATATCGGTACCACCCTGGAGAGTGATTTGGAACTGGGTAGCCAATACATGGGTTATGCCCCCTCCCGCGCCGATAGAGTGATGGCCATGCAGACCATTGCAGCGTCGGGAATCAAAACCTACACTACGCTGGAACCGCTGATGAAGTTTAGCAGCACCGAGAACTTTGCAGCGATGGTCAAGCAATGCCACCCCGAGTTTGTGTTCATCGGCCGAGAGTCTATGCGTCGACTTGAACTGCCCGAGCCCTTCCGCTACGAGGTTTTTGCCCTGAGGGCCGAAATCGAGAAGTTCACCCGTGTCATCATGAAGGAGAATGCTCAGGTATGGATGTGATGAAACATAGAATGAACCGCCTTTGCCGAGGACGGGGGCCGACCAAATCAATACGGCGACCTGAACGAATGAACAAACTCACGGCACAGAGCCGTCACCCCGCTCCCAGCGAGCGGCAACACCAAACGGTGTATTCGATATAATACCAATCGGCCGAATGGCTACCTAATAATTTAGAAATGAAAAAAGACATTAAAATTAGAAAAGCTGTACCGTCCAATTATGTTGGCAACGGTGAACAAAGAAACGTAAGTTATGGCGAGCTTGCTGAACTTGAGAATATGTTCAACGAACAAGTCAAGAAGTTCTGCATTAGCTTTGACTCCAAGGAAGAGCGGGATGAGGCCCTTTTTGACTTTACCCAGCAATACATCAATGGCAACGATGATCCTAAGGTCAACTATGTTGACGTTTACACAAAGGGTTCCGCAGCCTCTGGCAATCCTGGTGTGACGGTAAGCAATACCGGGCTGAACAAAGCGGGCGGCCCCCCTAAGGCTCCGATCCAGGCTATCGATGCCGTAAAGCTCACCACGATCGAGCAGCATCTCAACAATGGTAGGCTTGGACAAGCCATGCAGGAACTGGAGAATGTTGTTAACATGACAGGTGACACCCGCTGTCGAGTTGCTTTATACCGTCTGCTCCAATATATGGGTGGCAACTCAGGTAACAACAAAGATATCGATCACCATGTTCTGCTCGCTGCAAAGAATGGACATATCTGCTCGATGAACCTGGTTTATGAACTCTTCATCAGTGACATTATGTACTGGGGTCGATTGTCCGATATTCTGGATCCTGAAGGTGTACTTACATATGACCGTGATCACTTCAAGAACATCGGTATAGCTGATATTATTGATGCTCTTCACGAGCCCGACAGCCATTATTACAATGCTGCTACAGCTGAACAGCAGGCTGCCAAACTTGGCATCAAAGTACCAGCAACACTTCATCGTAATGAATTTACTTTTATCAACAAGCAAGACCAAAAGCTGTTGAAGCAAGCACGTGGCTTTATGCTCAAACGGGATAAGGTTTCTGCTGAAGCCATCTACGATAAACTTGAAAGCCTCAATCCCACGTATGGTGCATTTGCGAAGTCGTTGGTTTATCACAGTCTTGAGGAATATGACAAGTTTGCTGAGAATGTAAA
>JAFTFA010000284.1 GCA_017449785.1 Muribaculaceae bacterium
AGCACTGACCACTGTTTTTCCCGGCAATAATCACCGCCGAAGGCGATTGCAGCACTTTTTTCCCTGATTTTGACCAGCCTATTTTATTTTTTTGTACCTTTGCGGTTCACTTTGCGGGCAAGGTTGCCCGCAACCATCAAAATTTAAGGACCAAAATAATAATGGCAGATATCACTATTGCGGGCATTATGCGCGCCGGGGCCTATTCGCCCAATCACATCGGTAACGACACCGCCATCTTTAACCTCGTGGCCGAGCAGCTGCGCAAGCGCGGTTGCCAGGTCAACGTTTATAGCGAGGAACAGTTCAACAAGCAAGACATCGAGGAACCCGTCATCCTGGCCATGTGCCGCGAACGCGCCAGCATCGCCAAGCTGCAGCAACTCGAGGACGCTGGCCGCCTGGTCGTGAATTCGGGCTACGGCATCGAGAATTGTACCCGCGAGCGCATGACGCGCATCCTGCTGGGCAACGGCATTCCCTATCCCGAGAGCCTCATCGTCAACACCAACGAGAACATCAAGTCGCAGCTCAAGAAGGCCGGCTTCAAGTCTTGCTGGATCAAGCGCGGCGACTTCCACGCTATGCACAAGGAGGACGTCAGCTACGTCCGTCACCCCGAGGAGGCCCAGGAAGTCCTGCAAGAGTACTTCTACCGCGGCATCACGCGCGCCGTGATCAACGTCCACCTGGTGGGCGACCTGGTCAAGTTCTACGGCGTGAAGGGCTCGCAGTTCTTCTACTGGTTCTACCCCTTTGACGAGGGTCACAGCAAGTATGGCTGGGAAGAGGTCAACGGCCACAGCCAGGGCATCGACATCGACTTGAAGGAGTTGAAGGACATCTGTGCCCGTGCTGCCGAGGAACTGAACGTCGACATCTACGGTGGCGACTGCATCGTCGACCCCGACGGCACCATCCGCATCATTGACTTCAACGACTGGCCCAGCTTCGCACCGTGCCGCAACGAGTCGGCCCCCCACATCGCCAAGGCCGTCCTCGCTCGCGCCAAGACCCACCTGGGACTGTAAAGTAGAGAAATCCGTATCTCTCTAACAATCTAGAAACTCTAGACCATCTAGAGGAAAAGAACTGTATAACTGAAATCTGGAAAACATGACATTAATTGAAGAATACAAGGCTTCACTCAAGTCGATGGACACCGAGGAGTGGATTGACCTGCATTTTCATCGCCCGCTGGGTTTCCTGTGGGCCAAATTGTTCGCCAAGTTGGGCGTCAGCCCCAACGCCATCACCGTCGCCAGCATCTTCATGGGTGTGGCAGGCGGCGTGATGCTCTACTTCCACCAGCCCGACCTGGCATGGCTCAACTGGGTGGGCATGCTGCTCATCATCTGGGCCGACACGTTTGACAGCGCCGACGGCCAGTTGGCTCGCTTGACCCAGCAGTACTCCCGCATGGGGCGCATCCTGGACGGAGTGAGCGGCGACTTCTGGTTCGCGGCCATCACCTTTGCCCTGGTGTTCAGGGAGCTGGACTTCGGTGACAGCCTCACGGGCGAGCACTTCTTTGCCCAGCACCAGTGGATGATATGGACGCTGGCTGTGCTCTCGGGTGTCAGCCATGCGCTCCAGGCCGCCATGGCCGACTATTACCGCCAGTTCCACCTCTTCTTCCTCAAGGGGCAGCAGGGCAGTGAACTGGACAGCTCGGCCAAGCTCTCCGAGCAGTACAACCAGCTGGAGTGGGGACGCAACTTCTGGAGCAAGCTGCCGCTGTTCTTCTACCGTGCCTATACCGCCAACCAGGAACGCTGGACGCCCAATATGCAGCACCTGCGTGCCGCCCTGGCCAAGCGCTATGGCGAGGACGGCGTTCCCTCGCCCGAGTTCCGCGAATTCTTCCGCCAGCTCAGCCTCCCGTTGATGAAGTACACCAACATCCTGACTTTCAACACCCGCATCATTGTCTGCTTCATCGCGGTCATCTGCAATGTGCCCTGGCTCTACTTCGCCTTCGAGGTCGTGGTCTTCAACCTGCTGCTCCTCTACATGGTCACCCGTCACGAGGGCATCTGCAAGAAGGCGCTCAACGAGTTGGAAACGATGAAGTAAAGATCACAAGACAACTCTCTATAATTTAGGGTCCCTAAGGTCATGAACGACCTTAGGGACCCTGATTTTGTCATTGACGACTAGCGGCAAATCAATAGCCGAAGATCTCCTCGAGCGTCAGGCGACGGATGGGAGCGATCTTCTCCAGACCCTTGATGTCGAGTTCCTTCTCGTCACCCAGGATGAGGTAGCGGTAGGGCTTGCCTGCCATCGACTGCTGTTCAAACTTCACGATGTCGTTCAGCTTCAGGTTAGGCAGCTGGTTGTAAACCACCGAGTTGATGTCGTAGTCCAGACCCAGGCGCTGGGCGTTGACGTAGCTGTTGAGGACGCCACCGCGCACGGTGCGACGGCTGGCCAGCTTCTTCATCAGCGACTCCTTGGCCAGTGCAAAGGCGGCCTCGCTCTGGGGAATGGTGCCCACGATGTTGTTGAACTCGCGCACGCAGTCCATCATCTTGTCGTTCTGGGTGATGATGTAGGTCATGGCATACTCGGGATGTCCTTTCTCATGGGCTGGCGGTAGTAGGCCGCTGCCGAGTAGGCCAGACCGCGTGACTCGCGCAGCTCCTGGAAGACGATGCCGTTCATGCCGCCGCCGAAGTACTCGTTGAACAAGTTGATCGTGGCAGCGTGCTCGGGGGTCCACTGGGTGCCCTGGTTGTGGTACTGCACCATGTAGATGTTCTTGGCCTCATAGGGAGCCAGCAGGATCTCGGTTCTGGGCGTGGTCTGCTCCATGTAGGGGGTGCCAACGGGCACGGCAGCCAGGTGCTTGGGTGTCTTGTGTACCTTCTTGAGGCACTTGCTCAGTTCCTTCTCGGTCATGGGACCGTAGTAGAGCACGGTGTGCTTCATGTCACGCAGTCCCTTGACCAGCGCGAGCAGCTCGGCGGGCTTGGTGTCGCGCAGCTGCTGGGCGCTCATCATGTTGGTGTAGGAGTTGCGGGGACCGTACATGCCGTACTCGTTCAAGCGGTTGAAGCACTCCTCCTGGTTCTGCTTGGCATCGTTGCGGCTCTTGATAATGAGGTCAACCATGCTCTTGTAGGCCTCCTCATCGGGCTGTGCGTTCTGCATCAGGTCCTCGACCAGCTTGAGGGCTTCGGGCATGTTCTCGCTCAGGCCGCTCAGGGTCAGGTAGGTCTCGTTGTCGCTCACGTTCATCGAGATGTTGCAGGCCAGCTTGTACAGGCGCTGCTTGTACTCGGTGGCGCTCATCTTCTTGGTGCCCAGGAAGTCCAGGTAAGCCAGAGCGGTCTCATAGCGGTTGTCGGCCGTGTTGCCGAAGTCATACTTGTAGGTCAGCGAGAACAGGTCGTCCAGGTTGTTGTGCTTGTAGAGCAACGGCAACTTCTTGCTGGTCTGGCCCACCGTCATCTCCTTGCTGTAATCAACAAACTGCGGCTGGATGGGCTCAACCACCTCGCTCAGAATGTTGCGCACAAAGTCGCTCTTCATGTCGCGGTTGGTGGGAATGGGCGTGATCTGGGGCTTGTCGATCTTCTTGGCGGTGGTGTCCTCGCCCATGCGCTTATAGACGCACACGAAGTTGTTGTCCTGCAGGTGGCGGTTGGCAAAGGCCACGATCTGGTCCTTGGTCATGCCGGCCATGCGGTCCAGCTTGCCGACCTCCTGGGCCCAATCAACGTGGTTGATAAAGGCGTTGACAAGCTGGCGCGTGCGGGAGCCGTTGTTGTCCAGCGAGCGCAGGTAGCCCAGCTTGTTGTTGTTCACCACACTCACGAGCAGGTCGTCATCAAAGTCGCCCTTGCGCAGCTTGTCCAGCTCGCCCAGCATCAGGGAGCGCACTTCTTCAAGGCTCTGGCCCTCGTTGGGGTAACCCATGAGCATGAGCATCGAGTAGTCGGTCATCTGGTCGCTGAAGGCTCCGGCTCCCATCACCTTCATGGTCTGATTCAGGTTCAGGTCCATCAGGCCGGCGGTGCCGTTGGCAAGCATCTCGGCGATGACGTCAACGGTGTCGTTCTCCAGCGAGTTGCCTGCACCGAAGCGCCAGCCCAGGGCAACAAACTCGGCCTCCTGGCCCATGACGGTGGTGTCGATGGGGGCGGTAATGGGTGACAGCGGTGCAAACTCGGGGCGGGTCAGCTTGTAATTGGGCTTCCAGCTGCCGAAGTGGCGTTCCAGGATGGCGATCACCTCATCGGGATCAAAGTCGCCTGCCATACAGATGGCCACGTTGTTCGGGCAGTAGTAGTTGTTGAAGTAGTTCTTGATGTTGGTGATCGAGGGGTTCTTCAAGTGCTCCTGGGTGCCGATGGTCGTCTGCGTGCCATAGGGGTGGGTGGGGAACATCTTGGCGTTCATGGCCTCGAACAGCTTCCACTGGTCGTTGGCGATGCCGATGTTGTACTCCTCATACACGGCCTCCAACTCGGTGTGGAAACCGCGGATGACCATGTTCTGGAACCTGTCGGCCTGGATGCGGGCCCAGCGGTCCACCTCGTTGGCGGGGATGTCCTCGGTATAGCAGGTGACGTCGGTGCTGGTATAGGCATTGGTGCCCTGACCGCCGATGCCGGCCATCAATTTGTCATACTCGTTGGGGATGTTGTACTTAGCTGCCAGTTGCGAGATGCTGTCGATCTCGTGGTACAGCACGCGGCGACGCTCGGGGTCGGTCACCAGGCGGTACTGCTCGTAGCGTGCCTCGATGGTGTCGAGCAGTGCGCGCTCGGCTTCATAGTTGCTCGTGCCAAACTGCTTGGTGCCCTTGAACATCAGGTGCTCCAGGTAATGGGCCAGACCGGTGGTCTCGGCGGGATCGTTACGCGAGCCGGTGCGCACGGCGATGTGTGCCGCGATGCGCGGACTCTGGTGGTTGACGCTGAGGAACACTTTCAAGCCGTTGCTCAGCGTGTACATCTGCGTGCCCATCGGGTCGCCGGGGACCGACGTGGCGACAGGCTTCTGTGCGGCCATGCCCAGACACATCAGGGCGGCCAGCATCATCATGATAAATTTCTTCATTCCTAATCAGTTTTTAATAGTTAGTGATGCAGGTTATTAGTTTTGAGGCAAAGGTAATACTTTTTTACTGAATAAATGAAACAGAACGCCATGTAACCGCACCAAAGCCCCAAACCCGATCCTCCCCACCGCTCCAGCCCCCAGTGCCAAATTACTTCTGCCGGCATGTCCATGTAGTACAAGCCATTGGCTTGTAATTCAACCTCAATACAATTATGCAAGGCAGCAGATCATTTCATTTGATTTAGGGAGCGATGTCGCAGTTGGCCCTGAAAGGTTTTTATCGTGGATGTCACGAAAAGGGTAGAGAAATACGTGCTCATCTGCTTCGGTTTGTGCTCCGCAGGGTCTGGACTAACTTCTGTATCATTGCCTTCATGTTGTTGCTAGTCTATTGATATTAAGATGGTTGCATCGGTTGTGCTTGTTGCTGTAGCATCATCTGATGTGTGAATTGTGGTTAATTCTGTGTCGCTATGGCGGTTATGTGGGAAAAATTTTGTACCTTTGCGCGATTTTTTACATCTATTATAGTAATTTTTTATGACACCTACTACTAAAACCATCGTACTGAGTGATGGACGTGAGATCACTCTGCAGACTGGAAAGCTTGCTGAGCAAGCCGATGGAGCTGTTGAATTGAGGTTTAACAACACCATGTTGTTGGCCACCGTATGCTCGGCCAAGGAGGCCGACGAGGGCGTGGACTTCATGCCTCTGACTGTTGAATACAAGGAGAAATTCTCGGCCTATGGCCGCTTCCCCGGTGGCTTCACCCGCCGCGAGGGTCGCGCCAGCGACTACGAGATCCTGACCGCCCGCCTGGTCGATCGCGTGTTGAGGCCCCTGTTCCCCTCTAACTATCACGCCAATACCATCGTTCACATCTTGATGTTCTCGAGCGACGGCGTTGACGCCCCCGATGCACTGGCTGGTCTGGCCGCATCGGCAGCCATCGCGGTGAGCGATGTGCCCTTTGAAGAGCCCATTGCCGAGGTGCGTGTTGCACGCATCGACGGTGAATTCGTTATCGACCCGACGTTTGAGCAGATTGAGAAAGCTGACATGGAATTGATGGTAGGTGCGACTTACGATAATATTATGATGGTCGAGGGCGAGATGGACGAAGTGAGCGAGGATGACCTGATTGCCGCCTTGAAGGCTGCCCACGAGGCTATCAAGCCCATGTGCTTGATCCAGAAGGAGTGGGCCCGCGAGCTGGGCGTAGCCAAGCGCGAGTACTGCCACGAGACCGACGACGAGGAACTTCACGAGCGCGTGCGCAAGGAGATTTATCCCAAGTGCTACGCTGTAGCCCAGGCCGGCAAGGCCGACAAGCAGTGGCGCAATGAGACGTTCCAGAAGGCATTTGACGACTTCATGGAGACCATCCCCGAGGAAGAGCGCGAGGAGAAGGAACCGATGATCAAGCGCTACTATGAGGAAGTGCAGCGCGACGCCGTTCGCCGTTGCATCCTCGACGAGCACATCCGCCTGGATGGCCGCAAGACCAACGAGATCCGCCCCATCGTCTGTGAGCCCGACTATCTGCCTTATCCCCACGGCTCGGCCCTGTTCAAGCGTGGCGAGACCCAGGCCCTGGCCACTGTGACCCTGGGCACCAAGGACGACGAGAAGCTCATCGACGACGTGCTGCGTCACGAGAACGAGCGCTTCCTGTTGCACTACAACTTCCCCGCCTTCTCGACCGGCGAGGCCCGCGCTCCCCGTGGCGTGAGCCGCCGCGAGATCGGCCACGGCAATCTGGCCCACCGCGCCCTCAAGCGCATGATCCCCGAGGATAACCCCTACTGCATCCGCATCGTGAGCGACATCCTCAGCAGCAACGGTTCGTCATCGATGGCTACCGTCTGTGCCGGTTGCATGGCACTGCTCGATGCCGGTATCAAGCTCAAGAAGCCCGTTGCCGGTATCGCTATGGGTCTGATCACCGACGAGGGTAACGTCAAGCACGCCGTGCTGAGCGACATCCTGGGCGATGAGGACCACCTGGGCGACATGGACTTCAAGGTGACGGGTACCGTCGACGGTATCACCTCTACCCAGATGGACATCAAGTGCGACGGTCTGCCCTATGAAATCCTTGAGCAGGCATTGCACCAGGCCAAGGAAGGCCGCCTCCACATCCTCAACCTCATCAACGAGGCTATTCCCCAAGCCCGTGAGGACTATAAGCCCCACGTGCCCCGCATTGTCACGATGGTTATTGACAAGGAATTTATCGGTGCCGTTATCGGCAAGGGTGGTGAGGTCATCCAGGGTCTCCAGGAAGAGACGGGTACCACCATCAGCATCGATGAGGTTGACGGCAAGGGTATCATCGAGATTGCTGCCGCCAACAAGGAGAGCATCGAAGCTGCCGTCGAGCGCATCAAGGCCATCACCGCTGTCCCCGAGGAGGGTCAGATCTACACTGGCAAGGTGGTCAGCATCCTCGAGTTCGGTGCCTTCGTCCAGTTCATGCCTGGCCGTGATGGTCTGCTGCACATCAGCGAGATCAGCTGGGATCGCCTCGAGAGCATGGAGGCCAGCGGCATCCACGAGGGCGACGAGGTTACCGTCAAGCTCATCGAGATTGACAAGAAGACCGGCAAGTTC
>JAFTFA010000285.1 GCA_017449785.1 Muribaculaceae bacterium
AAGTGGAGCGACGTGTTGCAAAGGATGAGAAGAATATGTTAAAAGAATCTCATAAACTTCCAAAAAAGAAGGATTAGATTTCTGGTTGAGAAGATACTAATCCAAACATTCGATAATAAATGAGAACAAAATCATCAAGAAACTGATATGGTACGCAAGTATGATTATCTCATCATCGGCTCGGGTGTAGCCGGTATGAGTTTTGCCCTCAAGGTGGCACAGACGGGAACCGTTGCACTGGTGTGCAAGTCCAAGATGGAAGAGGCCAACACCGACCTGGCCCAGGGCGGTGTCGCCACCGTGACCAATCTCGAGGTGGACAACTTTGACAAGCACATCCACGACACGATGGTGGCCGGCGACTGGCTCAGCGACCCCGAGGCCGTGAAGAAGGTCGTCACCGAGGCTCCCTCCCAGATCCAGGAACTGCTGGGCTGGGGTGTGGACTTCGACAAGAACGAGAAGGGCGAGTTTGACCTGCATCGCGAGGGCGGACACAGTGAGTTCCGCATCCTGCACCACGCCGACAACACGGGCCACGAGATCCAGGTGTCGCTCATCGAGACCGTTCGTGCCAATCCCAATATCGACATCTATGAGGACCACTTCGCTGTCGAGATCCTGACCCAGCATCACCTGGGCAAGATCGTGACGCGGCGCACGTCGGGCATCGAGTGCTATGGTGCCTATGTCCTCAACCAGAATACGGGCGAGGTGGATACATTCCTGTCGCGCGTGACGCTGATGGCCACGGGCGGTATCGGCTCCGTCTATCGCACCACGACCAACCCGCTGGTGGCTACTGGCGACGGCATCGCCATGGTCTATCGTGCCAAGGGTACCGTGCAGGACATGGAGTTCGTGCAGTTCCACCCCACCGCACTGTATCACCCCGGCGACCGCCCCGCATTCCTCATCACCGAGGCCATGCGCGGTTATGGCGGCGTGTTGCGCATCTTGGGCGGCGAGGAGTTCATGCAGAAGTATGATCCGCGCCTGTCGCTCGCGCCGCGCGATGTCGTGGCACGTGCCATCGACAGCGAGATGAAGCAGCGAGGCGAGGACCACGTCTTCCTCGACGTGACCCACAAGGATGCCGAGGAGACCAAGCATCACTTCCCCAACATCTACAAGCACTGCCTGGAACTGGGCATCGACATCACCAAACAGTACATTCCCGTGGTGCCTGCTGCCCACTACCTGTGCGGCGGCATCAAGGTGGACTTGAACGCCTGCTCGAGCATCAAGCGCCTGTATGCCGTGGGCGAGTGCTCCTGCACGGGTCTGCATGGTGGTAACCGCTTGGCCAGCAACTCGCTCATCGAGGCTGTCGTGTATGCCGACGCCGCTGCCCGTCATGCCATCGAGCACCTGGGCGAGTACTCCTATCGCGAGGACATCCCCGCCTGGGACGACGCGGGTACCATCCACCCCGAGGAGATGGTGCTCATCAGCCAGAGCGAAAAAGAGGTGGGAGAAATCATGGCCAACTATGTGGGCATCGTGCGCAGCAACCTGCGCCTGGACCGCGCGTGGAACCGCCTGGACATCCTGTATGAGGAGACCGAGAAGCTGTTCAAGACCAGCAAGGTGTCGCGCCGCATCTGTGAGTTGCGCAACATTATCAACGTTGCCTACCTCATCACCCGCCAGGCCAAGGACCGCAAGGAGTCCCGCGGCCTGCACTACACCATCGACTATCCTCCTCAACCCAAGAACGAGGAAGACCTGAAGCTGTAATCCATTCAGTCTCGGGTGCATATAAACAACTGAACACTCTGAATGATCTGATTAACAGATACATCAGAGTGTTCAGTTGTTATTGCGTTATAGATGTGGGTCAAGGGATTTCCTCGTATTCGGCGTCGGTGATCTGTTCCTCGATGATGGTGTGGCCGCTGTCATCGGTTGCGGCGGTTTCCTCAATGACGGTGCCGCTGACCTCCTCAAAGTCGGCATACTCGCCCTCGCCGCTGGTGAAGATCTTGCGCTCGCCGGTCTCGGTATATTCCTCCTCTTCCTCGTAGCGTTCACGGCTGGGGCGGGCATGCTCCTGGCGGCCGCGAAAGGATTCATTGACGCGGCGCTTGAGCCCTTGCATGTATAACCACCCTCGCAGCAGGGGAATTCCTATCATGAGGAACAGGATAAATAGTATGAATAGTAAGAAACTCATGTGAGTTGTCAGGTTTTAAGTTTTTTTATTCTTCTCGCTTGATGATGGACAGCAGCACATAGAGTGCTATGGCCACGGCCAGGCCGGGCAGTCCCAGCACGATGACCGATGCCACTGTGGCTACTATCTGCAAATATTGTGCCCAATTCTGCTTGAGCGACGAGAGGTTGTGCATCTTCAACGAGAACATGCGCAGGTTGCACACCATCAGCAGCGACAGCAACACGATGAGCACCAGCACTATCCACAAGGGGCAATCATGCTCGGCATACCAGCAGGTGAAGCCAATCCAGAAGATGGCATTGGCAGGAATGGGAAGGCCCGTGAAGGTGGTTGCCTGATTGGTATCCACATTGAACCGCGCCAATCTCAAGGCACCAAACACCGGCAGCATCATCGCCAGCAGCGACCAGCCGTCGGCCCCTTGGAACTGCATGACTGAATACAGAACCATCGCCGGGGCAAGGCCGAAGCTCACCAGGTCGGCCAGCGAGTCCAGCTCCTTGCCGATGGCGCTCACGGCATGCAGCAGCCGCGCCACCAGTCCGTCGAGGAAGTCGGCCACTGCCGCCAGGGCTATCAGTGCAAATGCCACCATGTGATTGTTGGTCACACATGACGGCGACAATGCGACAACACAGGCCAAGCAGCCGCACAGCAGGTTCAACGAGGTGATGGCGTTGGGGATGTTGTTACGAATTGCTTTTATCATGCTTCTTTATTGTTTTTGAGTCGTGCAACCAGGGTCTCGCCGCCCCATGTGCGGTCGCCCAGTTTCACCATGATTTTAGTATCCAATGGCAGGAAGATATCAACCCTGGAGCCGAACTTGATGAAGCCGATGAAGTCGTTGACATCGACGGTCTCGCCCTGCTCGACATAGGTGACGATGCGGCGGGCGATGGCGCCGGCAATCTGGCGCACGAGGATTTCCTCGCCCGTGGCGGTGCGTATCACGATCGACGAGCGCTCGTTGTCGCTGCTCGACTTGGGCAGGTTGGCGGCCAGGAAGCGGCCCGAGTGGTGCTTGTAGTAGGTGATCTCGCCCTTGGCGGGAACCCAGTTGGCATGGACATTAAAGACCGTCATGAACACCGACAGCTGGATGCAGTTGCGGTGCAGGTACTCGTCCTCATAGACTTCCTCCAGGGCAACGACCGTGCCGTCAACGCTCGACACGATGGCCGTGCCGTCGCTGTTGTCGCCCTTGAAGTGCCGTCGCGGCAGCCTGAAGAAGTTGAGCACCAGCAGGAACAGGATGCCCATCAGTACAATCAAGCACCAGGCTACAGGCTTATAGTCAAAGAACCAGTAGGCCAGTGCCCCCGTCGCTACTATAATCAAGAATAGTATTAACAGGATATTTTCTCCCTCGTGATGGATTTTGACTTTCATCTCTACGGTTTAATATCGTTTAACCTGCAAATTTACTGAAAAGTTTTCGGTTCCAGGCCATCCGAAGCCGGTTTTTTGCTTTTTCTGCTCCAGGGTGATCGTTTTAGCACAGAATTTTGTTCCTTTTTGTCGCTGAAAAACTGCAACCTTGCAAAAAATGAAGCCATGTCGGATAATGGTGTACTTTTGCAATGTCATCACCGATGACAGCGTTTTTAATTCCACTTTTATTGACACATTATTTAATAGGACAACATCATGACGACTCCAGTTACCGTTTACAACGTGATTATTCTCGACAAGAGTGGCTCCATGAGCAACATCGCCCGCCAGGCTATCGATGGCGTGAACGAGACCATCGGCAGCATCAAGAGTGCCCAGGAAAAGAACCCCGACCAGAAGCATCTGCTGACGCTTGTAGCCTTCTGCGGCTGCGAGTTGAAGACCATCTATGACAACATTCCTGTTGCCGACGTCAAGACCCTTACCGACCGTGACTACCGCCCCTGCTGCATGACACCGCTGTATGATGCCATCGGCACCACCATCACGCGCGTCCATGCCCTCAAGAGCCTGCAGGCCGACTCGCTGGCCCTGGTGACCATCATCACCGACGGCTATGAGAACGCTTCCCGCGAGTTTTCCCAGAGGGCGATCATGTCGCTCATCGACAGCTATAAGGAGCAGGGATGGCAGTTCACCTACATCGGTGCCGACCATGATGTCGAGCAAGTATCCTTCTCGCTCCACATCGACCACCACATGAAGTTTGACAAGACCCAGGCCGGCACCCAGGCCATGTTTGCCAAGGAGCGCAAGGCGCGCAGCCACTGGATGTGCAAGATGAAAGACGTGATGTCCGCCCCCTTTGCCAGCGAGGAGGAACGCCAGGAGCGCATCCGCAAGGCCAACAAGGAAGACTTCTTCATCGACTAGAGAACAAGCCCTCTCTCCGGTGAATCGACGTGACGCATGGCGGGGTCGTGCCATCGATGACTTGGTAATATGACTATGCGATAGCACGGTTATAGTGCTGACGGTTGAATGATGGCACGCCCTCGTCGGCGTCCTTGTGCCAAATCGGGCTCTCGGTTGGCATGATTTTTGCGGCATTTTAAATATTAACATCTCAACTCCAGCGTTATGGCAACTCCCAATCTTCAAGAACTCAAGTACGGTATCATCTACCTCTACAGTGATCGCAACCTCTCGACCGGCTTCTATCATCCCGAATCGGTCGTTGAGAGATTTGTCCGTCCCATGCAGGTCGTGTGGGTGGATGAGCCTGGCCGTCGTGACTTGTTGATGATTGCCAGGCGATTCAATGTGGGTAACATCGGCCAGTATGCCACGGTGAGCCTGTCGTTGACACGCATGGATCGGTCGGGCGCATGGTTTGAAGCCATACGCCGTTTTGCCGATATCCTGATGGGTGTTGCCGATGCCAGCGATGGCGACATCGTCCTGGACGAGGATGACTTCGGGCATCAATATGATGCTCATTCGGCGGTGTTTGATTTAAACCTGAAACAGGCCGAAGCGGCACCGCAGGATCACACGAGCGTGGAATCTTCGCGTCGCGATGGCCTGTGGCGGAGGTTTGCAAGACGGACTCGTAAGTTGCTGGCCGAGGATGAGTGCTGCGTGTGTGATGCAAAGTTGGCTCCAGCGTCGTGTGACCAGGATAGCGAAGAGCCTGAACTCGACTTGCTACAGGAGCGTGAGGGCCGTGAACTGGATGACATGGAGCGCGAGCGCAAGCAGTCGCTGGAGCGCATCAAGCACGAGATTGTCAGCTACATCGCCCGCTATCACGAGGACCCCAAGGAGTTGATCGCCGAGTTGCTGCGAGGCAAGGTCGTCGTGGGCCAACCGGGACGCCTGCTGGTCAATGGCGACATGAAGATCGTGTTACCCGAGTATGATGAGACCGAAATTGAGATGCCCGCCCTGTGCCGCACGCTCTACATCCTGTTCATGAAGCTGCGCCGGCAGGGAGAAGGCATCGTCCTGAAAAACATCATCGATTACCGTGACGAGATACTCGGCATCTATGCCATGGTCAAGCCCGGTGCTAGCCAGCAGCGCGTCAAGCTGTCGGTGGACAATCTGTGCGACCCCCTGAGCGACAGCCTCAACCAGACGATTTCGCGCATTAATCGGTGTGTCAAGAACGTGATTACCGATAAGGAACTCGTCAAGAAGTACACCGTCACGGGCAAGAAGGGCGAGACCTACAGCATCGCCCTGGAGCCTGAATACCTGGAACTGCCACGTGCCGTGACAGGAGATTGACAGGGTGGATTAACTATGGAAACGATATTGCACAAAGGCCTCGATCGCCTCATAGGTGGCCAGACCCAGCTGCTGGTATTTCTCGGCTAGGTCGCGGTTGCGCTCGATGGAGCGTTGCCACGGCAACTGGCCGTCGGCACTGGAGCGGAAGGGTGCGTCGTGGATCTGGGAGTGGAACTTGAGGATCGCGTCGCGCTTGCAGCCAAATTCCTCGGGGCTCATGGGAACAGCCATTTCCACCTGGTCCACATCCCACTGTCCCCACTGTCCGCGGTAGAGCCACACGCGGCAGTCGTTCATGAAGCTCTCATTCTTGAGGTTGTCCAGTGCATGCATCACGGCTCCGGTGGCCCTGGCATGGGTGCCGTAGGGGTCCACCAGGTCGTGGTCGAGGAAGATCTGGTGTGGCTTGATGCGGGTGATGAGATCCTGGATCACGGCGACATCGGCATCGGTGAGTTTGCCCTGGCCGTGCGGGTCGTTGACATAGAAGGGCATCCGCAGGTCATGGAGGTTTTCCCGGGGAACGCCCATCTGGCGGTAGGCCATCATGGCCTCGCTCAGCAGGATGGAACCCTTGAAGTAGCGGATGTCATCATGGTCGTCGTTGGTCATCGTCCCGCCGATGAGTTTGGCCAGCGTTTCCTGGATGAACTTGAAGCTCCGGCCCTCAAAGTGGCCGGTCAACCGCTCGGCTAGCAGCACGCTGCGGGTCAGGTCATCGTCGCTGACGGCGACGTCGCCGTCGGTCTGGATGGCGATGCTCACCTCGTGGCCCTGCTGGATGAGGCGCTGCACGGTGCCGCCCATCGAGACAACGGCGTCGTCGGGGTGGGGGCTGAAGATGAGCACGCGCTTGGGATAGGGCGTCGCGCGCTCGGGACGATAGGTGTCGTCGGCATTGGGCTTGCCGCCGGGCCACCCGGTGATGGTGTGCTGCAGGTCGTTGAATATCTTGATGTTGACGTTGTAGGCCGAATCATACAGTGCCACCAGTTCGCTCAGGCCGTTGTCATTGTAGTCCTCGTTGGTGAGCTTGAGGACGGGCTTGCCCGTCTGCTCACACAGCCACACGATGGCGCGGCGTATCATGTGGTCGTTCCATTCACACGATGTCACCTTCCACGGGTAGCTGATGCGGGTCAAGCGTGAGGCGGCATCCAGGTCGGCATAGATCTTGACCTCGTCATGCACCTGCATGAACGAGGCGGGCACCAGATCGGTCATCTTGCCCTCGATGGTGTTGAACAGGGCTGCTGCCGACTCTTCTTCCCAGGCGACACAGATGATGCGGTCGGCATCCAGGATGTTGCCGATGCCCAGCGTGACGGCCGTCTTGGGGGCGGTCTCGCTGTTGAAGGCCTCGGCGATGCGCACTCGTGACTCATTGCCCAGCAGCATCAGGCGGCAGGCACTGTTGCGCGACGACCCCGGCTCGTTGAAGGCGATGCCACCGTCGGGACTCATGTCACACAGCACCAGGTCCAGCCCGCCGGCATCGACAATCTCGCGCTCATAGGCCTTGCACAGCCCGTGCACGTCCTCGATGGAGTTCAGGTGGGAAAAATTGTGGATGTGTTGCGGCTCGAGGTCCACCTTGGAATACAGCCGATCGTTGATGAGGGTGTTCAGGTTGAGGCCCTCATCGTGGCCAACACCCAGTTCGCTCAGGTTGAATGCCACCACGTCGGCAAAGCTCACCTTGTCGGCAAAGTAGAGCTTGACCAGCTCGTCATACACGCGCAGCACATGGCGGCCAGCCCCGAAACCGATGACGCAGCGCCCTCGGGTCTCGACACACTGGTTGATGGTGCGCATGACCTCGCATGCGGCCTCGCGGGCGCCCTGTTCGGCACTTTCCATGATGGTGGTGGGCACTTTCTCGTATCGGGTGAGCGATGCGAGTTCTATCTCGTTTTCAGGGCGATAGTATCGGCTTGAAACCTGATAAAACTTAATATTGGTCTTGAGATCTGTCTTCATCTTTTTTACCTTAGTTCAATTCAACCTAGCAAAGTTAAATAAATTTTTATTCCCAGCAATGTTTTTTTGATGATAGTTGTCCCGGGACGCAAAAAAAAGGCTTTCTCTTGCAGCATCCGGAAAAATGAAGTAATTTTGCGGCAACAAGTTGAACGTGTTGAGGTTTCCTTCCCCGTTCAGGGTCAAGGAATCAAAAGGGAACCAGGTGCAAATCCTGGACAGTACCCGCTGCTGTAACTCCCCAACGCACATCGCGCGACATTCATGCCACTGGTTGCATTCATCACCTTGCTTGCATCATCACCGGGAAGGCGCCGTCGCGATGGGGGAGAAGTCAGAAGACCTGCCTCCACATGGCCTGTTTATCGTGGTTCACGCGGCACTTGAACCCTGGCAAAGTTAGATGATGCAGAGCCCTTCTGCCCATTTTTCTGGAATCATCACTGGCTCGTCCTGCCAGCAGTCCATGTCGCTTGAGTCACAACCGATGAGAATGTGATTTGGATTTAATATATATAATGAGTGATATGAAGAGAAGATTACTTCTTGCAGTGGCAGCGGCCATGGCAATGGCGGCAGGTGCCGGCAACTCGCCCTACATTGCCCGCGTGTATGACTATCTGCCTGCACCGGGACAGTTTGTCAATGTCTATCCCGCCTACAAGCCGGGCTATACCCAGGACAGCATCAATGCCCAGCTCGAGGCCGCTCTGTGCGGCAAGTTGAACGCTACGGTCAGCCTGGGCAGCTATGGCGGTTATATCGTGTTTGGCTTTGACCATCCCGTCATCAACATGCACGGCTATGACGTGAAAATCCACGGCAACGCGATACAGAGCCAGGCGGTCCCCAATATGGCTGGCGGTAGCTGTGAGCCAGGTATCATCATGGTGGGTGTGGACGTCGATGGCGACGGTATTCCCGGCCCCGTGGATCAATGGTATGAAATCAAGGGCGCATCCGATGACTGCTGCCAGCATGGCTATGAGGTCACCTATTACAAGCCCGACGAGAGCAAGGCCCGCGTGCCACATCCGAGCTGGAGTTTCATCAGCGATGTCGAGTATGTCCGCTGGACCAGCAACGACGTGTCGGCCGACAGCACCAGCGGCTATGTGTGGCGCAACTCGTTCCACAACCAGCCCTACTGGCCGTTGTGGATCGAGGACACGGTGCTCACCTTCAGGGGCACCAAGTTGCCCAATCTGGCCATAGACATGAGCGGCGGCAAGGGTAACAACTGGTTCCAGCCGTTCTTCGGCGAGGGCTATGTGGACAACCTGCCCAATGGTCAGGAACCGGGCTTCAAGATTGACTGGGCCGTTGATGAGGACGGCAATCCCGTCGAACTTGACCACATCGACTTCATCAAGGTCTATAGCGGGCAGCTGGCCTATTGCGGCTGGCTCGGTGAGACCTCGACCGAGATCTGTGGCGCCGAGGACCTGCACCCCGATGCCGTGCCCGTCATGGCGGGCGACGTCAACGATGACGGTGCCGTGAACATTACCGACGTCACCTCGCTCATCAACTATCTGCTCAGTGGGTCGGCACCGTCCTTCAACGAGGCTGCCGCCGACGTCAACGGCGACAAGGCAGTCAATATCACCGATGTCACATCATTGATCAACAAGTTATTGTCAGGAAAATGAAGAAGCTGTTCATGACCACAGTGGCTGCGCTTGCCGTGCTGGCGGGTTGGGCCCAGGATTTCACATTCACCAATGGTGTGTTCTTTGTCAACGAGGACCGCTATGGCCCCAACCAGGGCTCCATCAACTTCTATAACTACGACTATGATGAGATGGAGTACAATGTCTATGCCCTGGTCAATCCCACTACCAAGCTGGGCGTGACCACGCAGTTCGGACAGCTCTACGGCGGCAAGTTCTTCCTGGTGAGCAAGCAGGCCAACGGTAATGAGTCCTCGGGCAGTACCGTCGGCTCCAGGTTGGCGGTGCTCGATGCCGTCACGCTCAAGCAGCAGGGCAGCCTGTTGCGTTTCGGCGCAAGTCCCGACAGCGTCTATGACGGCCGTGCCTATTGTGCCGTCAGTCCCGATAAGGGCTACGTCTCGACCAGTGCGGGCATCTTTGTGCTGGATGTCAACGCCATGACCGTCACGGGTCCCATCGGTGGCACCGAGTCCAGCGCGCGGGGTGACTACAACAGCCTCTACTACGATCAGTGCGGCGACATGGTGCGCTTCGGCCAGTATGTTTTTGCCGTGCAGCAGGGTAGGGGGTTGCACGTTATCGACCCGGCCACCGATGCCGTGGTGAAGACCCTGTCCTTTCCGCACATCGTCACGGTGTTTGTCACCGCTGGCGGCAACCTCTATGTGGCCAACAACAGTCGTGAGATCTATGACTTCGGCACTGGCCCCTATGTAGCCAACTTCACCCGCATCGACCCGGTGGGCCTTGATGTGCTGGACGTCCATGAACTGGGCGACATTCATGGCGCCTTGAGCTCGTGGGGCGCATGGCGAGCCCGCATGTTGTGTGTCGATCCCGTCAGCGAGAAGGTCTATTACAGTTACGACGAGTTCCAGAACTATGTCAGCTGCTATGACTTCGGTACTCGCCAGTTCACCGACCATTTTATCGACCTGCCCGATGCCGCCGAGATCAACTGGGACGGCTCGCAGAACAAGCAGGGACTCTATGCCTCGGCATTGAGCTTCGACCCCCACACGGGCGACTTGGTGATACAGACCCTTGAGGCAGCCCCGATGTATGCCTACGAGATATTCAACCACAACTGGGTGCTCTTCTATGATGCATCGACGGGCGAACTCAAGCGTCAGGTGCGCTTGCAGGACGGCTATTGGTTCCCCGCCATCGCGGCCTATCCCGACGTGGCTGCCCCCTCTGTGGACATTCCTGAGCAGGTGATGGCTATGGGCGATGAGCTGGTCATCGACTTGCTGGAGGCAGTCCATGACGATGACAACATGGCCTCGCTTGCCGTGACGACCGCCGTGAGCGACGATCCTGCCATCGTCACGGCCGCCGTGAGCGGGCTGGAACTGCGCCTCAAGGCCGTGGCCCAGGGCCAGACCACCGTCACCGTCACGACCGACAGCAATGGCCAGCTGGCCACGTGCTCGTTCACCGTCACTGTGACGGGCCATTCCACGCCTGGCGACGTGAACATGGATGGCAGGGTGAACATCGATGATGTGACCGCCACTGTCCAGATTCTGCTGGGCTCGGTACTCAACAACTATGACCGTGCCGCTGCCGACTTCAACCGTGACGGCAAGCTCAACATTGATGACGTGACAGCGTTGATTTCGTGGTTGCTCAAGCATTGATAATGGACACTTATCTGTTTAACTTAAACTATAATTATTGAAAATGAAGAAATTCTTTACATTAGCAAGTGTTGCCCTGATGGCTTCGGCTGCGTGGGCAAGTGTGATTACGCTCGACATGAACAAGCCGCTGAATCCCGCGACAATCGAGTATGGTGACAACAACGTCTGGACCGAGTGCTACAACGACGCCGACTACACGTGGCTGGAGTTTGGTGACGAGAATGGCGAGTTCATGCTTTCTCACCTCATCGGTGGTGAGGGCTCGTCTTGGGGCGGCTACTACTGGGATGGCTTCACGCCTGCCATCGGTGGCGACGTGACCGATTATGGACAGTCTGGCGACAGCAATGGCTGGACGGTCAATTATGGTGGCTGCATGGCCGGTGGTGGTTGCGTCATCAATGCCGACGGCACGGTGACCGCCGATCCCGCACAGCCCTATTTCGTGGCCTATTATGCCAACTTCTGGGGCGTCCCCACCAATGAGGTGAAGTTTATCAACAAGGATGGTGATGAGGTGTTTGAGCCCCTGGGCGTTTACATCTGCAACCACCCCTGGCCCTACTATGGCTGTGAGCATGGTGACGGTTTCGGCACCGGCTTCCAGGAGGGTGACTACTTTGAGCTCACGGCTGTCGGTGTCGGCGTTGACGGTACCGAGAAGAGCGTCAGCATCAACCTGATTGAGTTCACCGATGGCGAACTCAAGGCCCTCAACGACTGGACCTATTTTGACCTGTCGAGCCTGGGTGAAGTGACCTCGGTTTACTTCACCATGAATTCGACCGATGTTGGCCCTTACGGAATGAACACCGCTGCCTACTTCTGCATGGACAAGTTCCAGGTGAAGGGCGAGGACGATCAGCCCGTTGTTGAGCCCACCGAGAAGACCGGCGCTCCCACCTTCCACGGCTACACCGAGGACGGCATCCACGCCTACTTCGTTGAGATCATCCCCACCGAGCCCAGCACCATCTATTACCGCGTCCAGTACCCCGACGGCAGCTGGACCGAGTGGGCTGAGTATGAGAACATCCTGAGCTTCACCGGTGA
>JAFTFA010000286.1 GCA_017449785.1 Muribaculaceae bacterium
CTCGGTTGTGGGTGATGTGTTCTACCGCCTGGAAGAAAACTTGTTGCCCGACGGCATTGACTATCTGATGGAGCATATCCCAGCCTTTATCGACACTGCAGCCTACAGTCAATTTGATGCACTGCTCACGCGAGAGCATTTTGAACAGCAGATGCGCCAGAACCACGACGACATGCTCGGCGAGTTTGGAGAGATGTACCCTGAACTGATTGAGTGTGATCCGTTAGGCATGCGCAATGTATTGTCAGCACCGATGAAATCAATGATGGGTAGTAGCACTTACAGAACGGTTGACAATCATTTCTTTGTTCCTGATTCCACGGTGTGTATAGCATTTATCACGCCTCGCTACTCATCAACAAATACAGGCCAAGGATCGGCAATGTTCAAGATGCTCAATGAGCAGATCAAGCAGTTCGGGGAAAAGCACCCCGAGGTTCAGATCACCTATCATGGCACACCTGCAAGCGGCTTCTATAACTCCTCACAAATCAAGCATGACTTGAGAACCACGATTGCCGGGGCCCTTATCATTGTATTGCTTTTCCTGCTGTTGTGCTTCCGCCGTTGGGATAGCATCCCGCTATTGCTGTTGCCGGTGGTCTTTGGGACTCTCTTCGGCCTATCGATGATGTACCTGCTCAAGGGCGAATTTTCGCTTTTGGCGTTGGGCATAGGCAGTGTCGTGCTTGGAGTGGCATTAAGTTATGTATTGCATGTGTTGACCCATCACCAGTATGTCGCCGACATCGAATTGCTGCTGCGAGACCAGGTGAAACCCGTTATATTGGGGTGCATCACGACCATCGGATCATTTGCTGGTCTTATCTTTATCAAGACAGACCTGTTGCGCGACTTTGGGCTGTTTGCGGCATTTGCCATCCTCGGAACCACTCTGTTCTCTCTCATCTGGCTGCCACAGATCTTGGAGTTAAGGGGTCACAGAGGCAAAGCAGACGGTTTTCCCGCATTCATTAATCGCATGATCCATTACCCGCTGGACCAGCAGAAGCCCCTATTGGTTGCAGTGCTGTTAGTGGTCATCACGGGTGTTGGAGCCTATCTCGTGGGCGGCACACGCTTTGATGCAGACATGCACAACCTGGGTTATAAGGCACCCATGACAACTCACTCCGAACAGTTGCTGCGTGAAAAGACATTCACTGGCGACAAGACAAGGTACTTTGCAAGCAAGGGAAAGACGATGGAGGAGGCCATCAGTAATTTTGCAATGTTGGATCACAAACTCGATTCATTGAGTCGCCTTGGTCTCGTGAAAAGTTATACCCACACCAATCAGATTATCGTTTCCATTGAGATGCAGCGGCAGCGCATCAAAGCGTGGAAGGATTTTTGGACACCTGACAGGTTGGACAGGGTGCGCACACTGATTTCACAAACAGCACCACAGGCCGACCTCAATCCCGAAGCTTTCGAGACCTTTTTCGACATAGCCAGCCGTGATTACGAGCCAGACCCACTCTACAAGACAGGATTAATCCCTGAGGGTTTCCAGTCAACTCTGCTGGAAAAATCCTATGGTGGTGACTACCTCTGTTTCACTTCGGTGCGCTGCAAGAACGACTCGGTGCGCAGTAGCGGGAGCGATTATATCCGCATCTGTGACGCTATTGCCACCGACCCCAACCTGCTCGTACTGGACACCTATTACTACACAACCGACACCCTGTTGCAGATGAATGAAGACTTCAACGTCTTGCAGTGGCTCTCAATGTTATTCGTGCTGGTCGTCTTGCTGTTGAGTTTCGGCTTCAATGTCAAGCAGACACTCATTGGTTTCATGCCTATCCTGCTTAGTTGGCTTGTCGTGCTGGGGGCTATGGTAATATTCGGCGTGCGCTTCAACATCATCAGCATCATTATTTCAACGTTCATCTTCGGTATCGGCGTGGACTACAGCATCTTTATGATGGACGGCTTGACGGGGCACCGCCGACTGCAGTTGGATAACCCGGATGACGGTTCGGGGCTTTCAACTGTTGATGAAAACAAACTTCGGTACCACAAAACGGCCATCCTCCTCAGTGCTATAACTCTAATTGTCACTGTCAGCAGCATGCTCCTGGCCAAGCATCCTGCCATTCGCAGTGTGGGCTTCTCAACACTTGTCGGGTTGATGTCCGCTGTCGTTTTGACTTATGTATTGCAACCCGCCGTTTACCGATGGCTCAACCGGAAACAAAAGAAATGAAATATGATGTAGTCGTCATCGGTAGTGGCCTTGGTGGGCTCATCTGCGCTCGTCAATTGGCAAAGGCGGGGCGCAGCGTTCTTGTGCTGGAAAAACATTCACAGCCGGGAGGATGCCTGCAAAGCTATCGCCGTGGCCAGTGGGAGTTTGATACGGGACTGCACTATGTGGGCGGGCTTGCCGAGGGACAATCACTGCACGGTGCCTTTGAAACGTTGGGACTGATGAAACTGCCATGGCACAAGTTGGACGCCGATGGGTTCGACTTGATTACGATTGGCAATGAGACTTTCCCCTTGAGTGAAGGATTCGACCACTTTGCCGACACATTGGGAGCTTATTTCCCTCATCAGAGGGGAGTCCTCTTCCAGTATGTGAAGATGCTCAGTCACATGCCCGCAATGGAAGAATTGCTGTGCTTCAATGCCCATGACTACCTGAAGTCGCTGTTCGTTGACCCCTTACTATTCAACGTCATTTCAGCATCGGCCATGAAAATGGAGCTAAGGCGTGAATCATTGCCCTTGTTCAACTTTGCTCACAGCATGAGCAGTTACATCCAGAGCAGTTGGCGTCTCAAGGGTAGTGGAAACCTGATTGTGAACTCTCTGGCAAGAGACATCATCGCCTTTGGTGGCGAGATCATTTGTCAAGCCGAAGTTAATGAGTTAAATGAGAACGGTGGGAAAATCACCACGGCAACCTGTACCGACGGCAGGAAGCTGGAAGGGGAAATCTTCATCAGCGATGTGCATGCGCAGCAGACATTTGGTTGGATTAAGGATTCCTCTACGTTGAAGCGGGTTTACCGTCGCCGCATCAATGCTTTGGAAAACACTTTTGGCATATTCACGGTCTCGCTGGTATTGAAAAGCAGCACACTCCCTTATTTCAACCACAACAAGTATGTCTACAAGACGGCCAACGTGTGGTCGCTCAGTGATGAAACACAGGGTGTCGGTGGAGTGATGATCAGTTGCAGAGTCCCCGAGGAAGGACACTATGCCCGTCAGATTGATCTGCTCACGCCCATGCCCTGGGAACTGTGCCAGGCGTGGAGTGATACCACTCTCGGACACAGAGGTGATGCTTATGAGCAGTTGAAAATGAAACTTGCAGACGATTGCATCCTCCTTGCGTCGCAGGTCATTCCAGGTTTGCGTGACATGGTCGAGAAACTGTACACCAGCACGCCACTCACCTATCGCGACTATACCTCGTCGCCACGCGGTTCGGCCTTTGGCCTCAGGAAAGACTGTAGACAGCCTTTGTTGACCTTGCTGTCGCCCAAGACCCCGATCCCCAATCTGCTGCTGACAGGGCAGAGCCTGGTATTGCACGGGCTGGAAGGTGTGACTAAGACCGCTTTTAAAACTTTAGAAATGATAAACAACTATAAAAACCAGATAAAATGAGCAAATATGCATTAATAACTGGTGGCAGCCGTGGAATCGGCAGGACCATCTGCGTGAGACTGGCCCAAGAGGGCTATCAGGTAATCGTCAACTATGCCAGCAATGAAGCCGAGGCACAGAAGACGCTTGAGATGATAAACAGGCAGGGAGAGTTGTTGCCCTTTGACGTGAGCGATGCCGAACAAACTAAGGCAGCTCTGGCAAACTGGCAAAAAAGCCACCCCGAGGACTACATTGAGGTGATCGTCAATAATGCGGGCATTCGTCGAGACAATGTGATGGCACTCATGCCCGATGAAGACTGGCACCGCGTGCTTGATGTGACACTCACTGGCTTCTTCAATGTCACCCAGCCCCTACTGCCTGCCATGCAGTTGCACAAGCACGGACGTATAGTCAACATGGCCAGTGTCAGCGGGCTTAAAGGACTTCCTGGCCAAACCAACTATTCCGCTGCCAAGGGTGGGCTCATTGCTGCTACCAAGGCATTGGCACAAGAGGTCGCACGTCGAGGCATCACCGTCAATGCGGTCGCTCCGGGGTTTATCAAGACCGACATGACCGAGGGACTTGATGAGGCCGCACTGAAAAAGAGTATTCCGGCTAACCGTTTTGGCAACCCCGAAGAGGTGGCCGATCTGGTCGCATTTCTCGTGTCGCCCAATGCCGGCTATATTACAGGTAACGTTATATCAATTAATGGAGGATTATACACATGAGACATCTGATAATGTTAATATGCTGTATGCTCGCATTGTGCGGGCAGGCACAGACGGTCACAAGAGTAAGCCACTCGACAGCCGTTAAGACCGATGTGGTCACAACAGGCCAAATGACGATTCGCAAACCAGACTACATCTGTATCTCGACAGATGGAGGCCGGGACCAATTGATGATGAATGGCACCAAGTTCACGATGACCACCAAGGGCAAGAAACACAGAACAGATTGTAATAAGAACCCCCAGTTTGCCACTTTCCAGAAAGTGCTGCTTGCGATCATCAACAATCAACCAATACCCGCGTGCGAGGACATGACTATCCAGAACAAAGGCGGGCAACAGGTCATCACAATCACGCCAACAAGCAAGAAACGCCAGATGTTCACTTCGTTCGTGCTTGTCATCGACAGCAAAACATCGGCCATGAAGTCACTGCGCATGAACCAAAAAGGTGATAATTATATAGAATATCTATTTAAATAACAAAATTATTCAAGTCCTAAGTGTGTAAAACCGCTGATGATGCAGTGATTAAGGGAATTCGAGTTCTTAATGTGATATGCCACATTAGGAATTTGAAGTGAAGCTCATGCTTCAGAGACTCTAGCTTTTAATGAATCTTGATTTATCATCAAGTGAAACAACCATGCTTAAAAAGACAACAATTGTTTGTTTGATATTCCTCGTATTCACTTCCTTGAATGTGGATGCACAACAGATCTCAGGTGTCGTCACTGACGCCCAGTCAGGGGAAACCATCCCTTATGCCACCGTTTCTTATCAGGAACACCAATCAGGTGTGATTTCCGACCTGGACGGGCGATATCAGATTGATGTCTAGGAGGGCAGTGTTTTGACATTCACCGCTGTAGGCTACAAGCCGTTTGCCGTTACTGTCAACAGCAGCACAAGTAAAAAAATGGACATAGCATTGGAGCCTGAAAACTATCTGTTGTCGGGGGTGATCGTCAAGAGCAAGCGACAGCGATACAGTCGCAAAAACAACCCGGCGGTTGAGTTGATGAGAAAAGTAGTGGCGGCCAGAAAGCAGACCGACCTGGAAAGATACAACTTCTATCAGTACATCAAGTACAGAAAACTGACCTTGGCGGCCAATGACCTGACAGCAGAAAAGTTGGAAAAGAAGCCTTTCAAGAACCGGCAATGGCTCATTGACCAGGTGGAGACATGCCAGTATAACAACAAGCTGATATTGCCAGTCAGTGTTGAGGAAACTGTTTCGCAAATAATCTATCGCAGGGAACCGCGCACCGAGAAGTCCATCATCCTGGGACAACAGTCATCAGGTGTTAACGACCTCTTCCAGACAGGCGACATCATCAACATCACATTGAATGATGTGTTTACCGATGTCAACCTCTATGAAGACCAGATACGCCTACTGCAATACCCCTTCACATCACCTATCGGCAAGGACGCTATTGCATTCTACCGTTATTATATCAAAGACACGGTTAAAATCGAAGGGGATTCATGCATTCATCTGCATTTCCTGCCCAACAACCAGCAGGATTTCGGGTTTAGGGGTGATCTGTATATCTTGAAAGACTCCAGTTATCACGTTAGGCGATGCGAGTTGACACTTCCCAAACAGACCGGTGTGAACTTTGTCGATAATTTGAGAATAGAGCAGGAGTTTACACGTCTGGATAACGGAGAATGGGTGTTGACCCAAGATGACATGATTGCAGAGATGTCCTTTACCAAGTTCCTGCAGCAGGCCATTGTCATCCGCACCACGAGACTGAGCAACTATGTCTTTGACGAGGAACTTCCAAAGCAATTATACAAGGGCAACAGAACCGAGTTGATGGATGCCAATGCCGAAATGCGCGGTGACGATTTCTGGGCACAGTACCGTCAAGTGGATTTGACGGTGAGTGAGAATGAGATGGATAAGTTCGTGAAGAATATCCAGAACATCAAGGGCTTCAAGTATTTTAGCATCGCCCTGAAGGCTCTTATCGAGAATTCCATCGAGACAGGCTCACCTAATAAGGTGGATCTATCGCCTGTCAACACACTCATCAGCACCAACAAGGTAGATGGCCTGCGCACAAGGCTCAGTGCAAGGACTACCGCTAATCTTAACAAACGATGGTTCTGGTCAGGTTACTATGTCCACGCTTGGGGCAGTCATCGGAACTACTACAATGCCGAGATGACTTATTCGTTTATCGACAAGGAGTATTCGACGTGGGAATTTCCCAGACGGACATTAACCATTGGTTCCAACTATGATGTCTATTCACCCAGCGACCGGTTCCTGCCCACCGACAAGGATAACTTCTTGCTGGCATGGAAATGGGCCGATATCGACAAACTGATGATCTGCAACCGGCAGCAGGTGGCATTCGACTATGAGACCTACGGAGGTCTGAAGATGAACTTGCTGGTAAAAGCCGAGGAATTTGAGGCCTGCGGAGCCATGTCATTCCGCCATCTGAGCGAGCCACAACTCGATAACAACAGAATGAAGCCTCATCATGAGTTCATTCGCACCACCGAGTTGAAAGCCGAACTGCGCTACGCACCAGGCGAGACCTATATCAACACCAAGCAACGACGCATGACCATCAATCTTGATGCACCAGTGTTCACTATCAGCCACACCGTCGGCATGAAAGGGGTACTGGGTGGACAGTACACTTCCAACATCACCGAAGCGAAAATCTATAAACGCTTCTGGATGAAGAGTTGGGGCAAAATTGATGTTAGGCTTAAAGGTGGCATCCAGTGGAACCAAGTACCCTACCTGTTACTCATCATGCCCATGGCCAACCAGTCATATGTTATCGAAGATGAAATGTTCAACCTCGTCAACAACATGGAGTTCCTCAATGATCGCTATGTATCGCTACTCGTCTCATGGGACATGAATGGAAAACTCCTCAACCGTTTACCTCTCATCAAGCGATTGAAGTGCAGGGAATACTTCGCCGTTAATATGTTGTGGGGAGGACTTTCCGACAAGAACAATCCCTTTCTGCCTCAAAATGCAGGCAGTGATTGCCTGATGTACTTCCCAAACGGATGCCATATCATGCAATCAGAGAAGCCCTATGCCGAGGTGGTTGTCGGTGTTCACAACATCTTTAAGATTCTACGTGTCGAATTTGTTCGACGATTATCTTACCTGGATTTGCCAACGAGCAAGAAATGGGGCATCCGTTACACATTCAGAATGTCATTTTGATGTTTAAGATATATAATAAAAAACATAAATCAAGATGAATCAACAAGTTCAGAAGACTTACAAGTCAAACGACACCGAGGAATGGCTCGACCGCGTCTGGACACGTCCAATCGGCTATCTGTGGGCAAAATTCTTTGAGAGATTAGGCGTTCATCCTAATGTAGTGACAGTACTCTCCATGATTATCGGTGCGTCGGCAGCAATATTCTTTGCGCATGGCTCATACCGCACCGAAGGGACAACGGGCCTGGTTTATAACATCATCGGCGTGCTATTGCTTGCCTGGGCCAACTTCTACGACAGTGCCGACGGGCAACTGGCACGGATGACTGGCAAGAAGACCCAGTTGGGACGCATTCTGGATGGTGCCGCAAGCGATGTGTGGTTCATCCCGATCTATTGTGCGCTAACATGGCGCTTCTATCTGCACCACACTATGGAGTTCCAATGGCTTGGCATAGCCGACACAAGCCAGAATGCCATTCTTGGAGCAATCTGCATGTTTATTATCGCCCTTTATTCAGGGTTTCACTGCCATGCAGGCCAATGCGCCCTTGCCGACTACTATCGCCAAATACACCTCTACTTCCTCAACGGCAAAGCTGGCAGCGAACTTGATAACTCTGCACAGCAGCAACAACTGTATGATGAAACCCCCTGGACGGGAAATGTGCTATGGAAAACCTTCTTGAAGACCTATGTCAATTATACAAAAAATCAAGAGCGCCGCACACCACACTTCCAGCAGCTGATGCAATGCCTTCATGACAAGTATGGTGGAGTTGAAAATATTCCACAGTCATTCCGCGAAGAGTTCCGCAGGTTTTCACTGCCTATCATGCCAATGACCAACATTCTCACATTCAACACGCGAGCCATCGCATTGTATCTCTTTTGCCTGCTTGACATACCCTGGATATACTTTATATTCGAGATCGTGGTCATGTCAGCATTGTGTGGATACATGAGGCACAAGCATGAAGCGTTATGCGGACAATTGTCGCAGCGTATTCACAACCCGGAACACGCAACTATATCCTGATTCATTAGTGACTCAGTTAAATTTCATTATGTGCCATTGCCGCGGAATTCTTGTCGTCGATACCTAGGTCAGAGAGCCGTTTCAATCGATTCACATTTAGTGGAACTGAATTTGAGCACTGCGCTGCCCCCACATCTGCCGATACCCAATCCAGAGTTATCACACCCACCCATAGTCCTCACGTCAGGGTGACTGACCTGGAACGGGCCCTTGGGGATTGCTGTGCGGGCTCGACCGCTCGGGAGGCACTGGTGAATTGATCCATTGCCTTGAGGGTATTGTGATGCTCGATGAGGACAAGCTGCGTCGATACCTGCAATTGTACGACAAGGCCTTTCTCTATCAGAAAACAGGCTTCATGCTTGAACGCATTCAAGCACAGGCACATATCTCTGATGAACTGATCGACTTCTGCCGCAAGCAGGCAAGCAACAGCGTTAAGCGGCTCACCAGCGCCAGTGAATCGACGCATTACGTTAGCCGATGGAAGCTCTATATTCTCGATGATTTAATGACCACAGCAGAATCCCGCTAAACATCATCCGAACCGAAAAAAAAGAAGTAGCGACGTCAATGCTTCTCCAACACTGATATCACTGCTTCTATCGGACTCGCCAATGAAGTGAACAGTGTAACGTCTTTAGGTTACGGTTCACTCCAACGGGTCAACGTCCGTGATGGTGGTTGTCCATGCTAACTCCTCGCCAGCAGGTCCTTGTCCATCGTGTTAAGTTTATATGTTGTCGCCCCACTCTGCCGCCAGCCTATTGATCTGTTGCCAGCGTTCCTCTCTCGGGGCGTATTATTTCTCTCTTGTATATAAGGGTTTTGAGCGTTATCTGACGGTCGTTAAATCGTGACGTTAAGGATTGATTCCAAGCGCGCTAACGATGATTGCCGTTGATGCCTGATCACGCTCATGTCGATTGAGGCCATCATTGGTGCGATGCTGTTGCCCTTCAGATAAATCTTGTTAGCCCGCTTGAAGAGAGTCTGCATCTTTTGGTATCCAGTTCCACCTGCCAACGGAATGGGTACCCTCTTCAATTTAAGGAACGCACAAATGCCTGCAAGGTCATCCAGAAGCCAATCCTCCATCATCTGCTCTACCCTGACGTGGCAAAACTCACTGATTCCAAGTTTCTTGACTTCTCGCTCGACCTTGTTCCAGTCAACCACGGGACGCTCAGCATACTCAAACACATCGGTATCATAACTGCAACAAACCGCTGTCACCGCCATGCCTTTCTTCAAGGCTTTCGGGCAAATGTCGTTTTGGAGTTTACCAACGATCTTATTGGTGTAGCGCGAGACACCGCGCAGGTTCCTGACTTCGCATGAGACGACCTCGGTTGTCGAATGCTCACGATAGAACTGAATGAGGTGGTCAAAGAAGATCTTATCGGTGTCGCCTTCAACAAAGATCACCACATGGGGCTTATTGGGTCCTGTCTTCTTCATACCTTCACGCAAAATACTCGTTCAACATCTCATCGTCAGCCTCGGCATCAAGCATCATGTCGAACAGGTATTCACCGATAGATACTTCCTCGGCTGACGCCTGACGCAACACTTTATTGACCTTGCTGGGCTTGATGGCCCTGAACTCAGCAACACCTGAATGTGTGGGCAAGCCTAACTGGATATTGCTCGGCGACAGATACTTGACCAAATAGGGAGAATGACTCGTCGTGATGACCTTGGTATTACCCGCGAGCTCGGTAACGACTTGAAGCAGATTTTGCAACAGTCGGGGATGTACAGAGTTCTCCAGTTCCTCGAACATTAGCAGGTCAACATGATTGAGGCTGGCTGCCAACGACATGGTCAAGACATACAAGATCTTCTTGCTGCCAGTTGACACATTGTTAATGCTGGTGTACTGGTTGTTGTAGCGTTCCTTGACACGGATATCAAAGTATGTGTTTGGGAGTTGGAATGGCACATCTGTCTTCGGTGACAAGTCCACCTGGACCGGCTCAAAGTCCTCAATGTTGGGCAGCAGGTCAACGATGGTGTTCTTCAACAACTCATACTTGTCCACATCAAGTTGGCGGAGGCTGTTGATGAAGAAGCCGATTTCACCAGGCTTGGGAAAAGACACACTGTACCCTCCAGAGCCCGAAGCTGGATATGGTGAACTGAAAATACCATCCGGGTTGTCCAGGGTATTTACTCGCTTGACGTTCATCGACCTTATGGCCTTAACCACATCCAGATAGAACAGCCCATCCATGTTCAACAGTTTATCCATGACAAGGGTGCCACGATCAACCAGAACCTCTTTGTTGCAGCGTCCCTTAGACGTGGCAATGATATACGCGAGTTCAGTAGCCTCACGCTTGATATAAGCTTTGTACTTGAGCTCGGAGGCTTGCTTCAATTTCAGGGTCTCGCTCACCACCCTACTCCCTTGATCTTTACCGTTTGTCCTGGCCCACTCAAACGAAAAGCCATACACAAACTCTGTGTCACCCGTGCAGCCATCCATCTCAAACGAGAAGGGAGCATCCTCCATTGACTTATTGATGGGAATCACGTTGCGCGTGGACATCATCTTGAGCCTGGTGTCGCTCTGAGCCGCCATGAACTGCACAGCGAACTCGATGGCGACAAGAAAGTTGCTCTTACCATAATTGTTGGGAGCGACAAGTGCCGTCAACTTCTCCATGGGAATCTCAACATCCTTGATATTGGTGATTCCGCCAACCTTGATTTTCTTAATCGATATCTTCATAATGTCGAAATATTTGCGTTTTGACCGCAAAAATAGCCTATTTTTTTGCTATTTTCAAAAGAAAACGCAACAAATCGTTGCGTTTTCCACAAATTCCTCTCCTCACAACATCAGGTATTAGTATCAACTTGCAATTGACTTGACGAAATCATACACCAACTCAAGTTTCTCGGCATCGAGATTCTCAAGAGCAGCGAAGATATCAACCTTGGTGTCCTTTCCGTTCCACTTGCCAAGTTCAAGTTTCTGTGTATCGTTCCCTACCTCGATGTATGGCTTCATGCTCTGATAGTCCTTGTGCCCCGTGCATGACATGACAACGGCAGGTGGTATTCCAAATGCCAGAGAGCAGCACACAAACGTGCGACGACCGTCATGGCAGCCAATGATTTCATAGAACTTATGAACCTCATCGTAGCGTTTCGTGCCGATGAAATACGTGTTGACGACCTCCCTGTCGATACCAGCCTGCTCTGCCGCAAGTTTGATATAGTCATTCAACTTCTGGCTTGACGGCACCGGGAATAGACTACCATCGGATGACTTGTAGTTGGAGTACTTGTCGATAATCTCCTGCGCATAATCAATTATCGGTATCGTTATTGGAGTAGAGGTCTTCTTGTTATAGAGTTCAATGCCACGGCTGGAGATATTGGCCCTTTTGAGCTGAGCTAGGTCTGAATAGCGCAACGAGGTGAACGCCATGAAGCAGAACATGTCGCGAGCCTTATCCAGATATTTGTGCTCGGGCGCGAACTTATAATGATAAAACTGCATCAGCTCCTTGAACGTCAGAAAAGTCACATTTTTCTTGGTAACGGTCAAATGAATCTGGCAGTCAATTGCACTCTCGTGGACAGGATAGC
>JAFTFA010000287.1 GCA_017449785.1 Muribaculaceae bacterium
GCAAACTTGTTCATCGAGAAGATGAGCAGTGCCTCGTCGTCGCTGTGCCTGTAATCACGGTCATCGAGGATGAAGCGCTTCATGGGAAGGTGCTGGCGCTCGGCGACAAAGCGTTCCTCCTGGGGCGACATGGGGCCGTAGTGGTGGGTGTATAGCAGGTCGCTGCCGTGGCGGCGGTAGATAAACGGGTGGGCGCCGTGCCGGTCAAACACGTCGGCCACGGGATTGACCGTCCCGTCGTCGATGCCGCGCGTGTGCTCATAGCTGGCTGTCAACGGGTTCCACATGGCCGACCCGCCGATGACGATGAACGGCAGCCTGGCGTGCACGTCCTGCATGAGCGGCACGACCGTCGCCGGCGTGCGTGCCGTGGCCACGGTGAACAGGCCTCCCAGGCCGTCGATAATGCGGTTGAGCCCCTCGACCGTCGCCATCGACAGCCGCGAGTCGGCCCCCAGCAGCGTCCCGTCCAGGTCGCTGACGTAGAGCGTCGGCCCCTCCAGGTGTTGATTCTCAATCATGATGGCAAAATTAGGTAAAAATGAGGGATTATGCTTCATTTTTATGGATTTTCTCGGGTTTGAAAATTCCGTTCCCAATATTTGCAATAGTAGTGAAATGTGACTACTTTTGCATGATTAACTTGTAAATAATCATGTTTATGGAAAAGACGATGCCCAATGGAGGCAAATTTGAATTGATGGCGTTACCCTATGCGCCCGAGGCCCTGGAGCCTGTCATCAGTGCCCAGACGCTGAGTTTCCACCACGGGAAACACCTGGCGGCCTATGTCAACAACCTGACCGCCGCGCTGCCCGGCAGCGGCCTGGAGGGCCTGCCGCTCGAGGAGGTCGTCCTCAAGGCCCAAGGCGGCATGCTCAACAATGCGGGCCAGATCCTGAACCACAACCTGTACTTCTCGCAGTTCATGGCTCCCAAGGCCGACAATGCCCCCGCGGGCAGCCTGGCCGAGGCCATCGACAGGGACTTCGGGTCGTTTGAGGCCTTCAAGGAGGCGTTTGCCCGTGCCGGTGCCACCTTGTTCGGGTCGGGCTGGGCATGGCTCAGTGCCGATGGCGACGGCCGATTGACGATCACCCAGGAGCCCAATGCCGCCAATCCCATCCAGCGCGGCCTGTGCCCGTTGATGACGATGGACGTGTGGGAACACGCCTACTATCTCGACTACCAGAACCGCCGCCCCGACCATCTTGCCGCCCTGTGGCAGATCATCAACTGGGACGTCATGGCAGCCCGATATGACCGAAAATAGCCGATGAAACGGGCATTTTTTGCGATTGTGGCGTTGCTGTGTCTGGCTCATGCCGCCGTGGCCGGTGACAAGGTGAACCAGGCGTGGCAGCGTGCCGTGCTGGCCGCCATCGACTCGTTTCCCGAGCATGGCGGTTACTATACTGGCGGCCGCCCCAACGACCTGTTTGCCAAGACGACCTGGCGCGGCCTGCATGACGCCTACCAGATGGACCCGGGCGACGATCGCCCGCGATTTGACCCGATGCAGGCGCAGCCGTCGTTCTGCTCGAGCGCGACCTATGGCGTACTGATCAAGGCGCTGCTCATCTGGGACACCAAGCACAAGATCAAGCGCGAGGCGTGGGTGAACATGAAACCCCGCGTCGGCATCGCCGATGCCCTGAATCCCGACGGGATGGGGCAGGACGACGGTGTGGGCTTCTGGGGGCGGGCCAATGCCAACGGGCCGGGCCTGGGTGTGCTGGTGCGCGAGCTGGACGCCGGTTACAGTTTCACGGCCTATCGCGGTGCCAAGAGTGAGCGCAACCGCGAGACGCCCGGCGAGCGCTACCTCGCCGATGACGAGTGGTGCCGGCAGGACGAGTGGAGCCGTGCCGTGGCTGGCGACCTGATGAAAATCTTCTGGAACCGCAACGAGAGCCGTGGCAGCGACAGCGGAGCCATCATCGGCTGCAACGACGACAAGACCGCCGACCAGGAAGCCGGCCACAGCGTCATCTACCTGGGCTGCGAGGGTGAC
>JAFTFA010000288.1 GCA_017449785.1 Muribaculaceae bacterium
GTATATCTCCCCGACGGCACGCTGCTGTGGAGCAGCGAGATGCCCTATGACCTGCAAGAGGATAGTTACTATGACGCGATGACCGTCGAGGTGCCGCGCCAATTCGAGGGCATCTATTTCTTGAGATTGACGCTGACCGACAACCAGGGGCGGCAATTATCGCTCAACGACTATGTCCAGAGCCTGGGCACCAATAGCCGCGCGGCACTGCACGACATGCGGCAAGCCCAAGTGAATGTCACCCGCCATGACGGAGTCGTCACTCTGACCAATACGGGCAGTGTGCCCGCCGTCATGATCCGCCTGAACCTGAAAGGCGATGACGGCGAACAAATCCTACCTGTCATCTACAGCGACAATTACTTCCACTTGATGCCCGGCGAGAGCCGCAGCATCAACGTCGAGTGGAAGAATGAGGACGCCCGCGGCACCAAGCCCATCATTGAAATCACCGGCACTAACGTGGAGAAAATGATTGTTGAATGATGAGGAAAATGCGCGCAATCACGACCATCATCGCCCTGGCACTCGCCATGATGAGCCTACAAGCAGGGCCCAAATACCCCTACCTGGACGCCCGACTTCCCGTTGAGCAACGCGTCGATGACCTGCTCTCGAGAATGACTGTCGAGGAGAAGGCCGGACAACTGGTGTGCCTCATGGGATGGGATTCCTACCAGATCCATGGCAAGAAGGTGACCGTCAGCGAGAAATTCAGGCATGAGGTGGACGACCTGGGCGCAGGCATGTATTGGGCGGTGTTCCGTGCCGACCCGTGGACCCGCAAGACCATCGCCAACGGTCTGAATCCCGCCCTGGCGGCACAGGCGGCCAATGCCATGCAGCGATATGCCATCGAGCACACACGCTTGGGAATCCCCGTCTTCCTGGCCGAGGAAGCGCCACATGGGCACATGGCCATCGGGGCGACGGTTTTCCCGACGGGCCTGGGCATGGCCGCAACGTGGTCGCGCGATGTCATGCAGCAAGCCGGAGAGATCATCGGCAAGGAAATCAGGCTGCAAGGCGGGCACATCAGTTATGGCCCCGTGCTGGACTTGAGCCGCGAACCGCGGTGGTCGCGCGTCGAGGAGACGCTGGGCGAGGACCCGTACCTGAGCGGCGAGATGGGAGCTGCCATGGTCAAGGGACTGGGAGGCGGCAATCTGTCATTGCCCCACTCGACCATCCCCACATTGAAGCATTTTATCGCCTACGGAACTACCGAGGGCGGCCAGAACGGCGCCCGCAGCATCGTCGGCCCCCGTGAACTGCAACAGGTGTTCTTGCCATCGTTCAAGCGCGTGCTTGATGCAGGGGCACTGTCGGTGATGACTTCCTACAATTCATTAGATGGCGTTCCCTGTACCGCCAATCGTGAGTTGCTCACCGATGTGTTACGCGGCGAGTGGGGCTTCAACCGCGGATTTGTGGTGAGTGACCTGTTCAGCATCGACGGCATCCGTGGCAGCCATCACACGGCAGCGACGACACAGGACGCTGCCATCCAGGCCCTGCTGGCCGGGGTTGATGTTGACCTGGGCGGCAACTGCTATCCCCAGCTCGTCGAAGCAGTGAAAAACGGCAGAATCCCCGAGGCCGTCCTCGATCAAGCCGTCAAGCGAGTCTTGAGACTGAAGTTTGAGATGGGGCTGTTTGAGCACCCCTATGTCGATGTCCAGTCGGCGGCCCGAGGAGTCAATGACGGCCCTGCCGTCGCAACTGCGCTGAAAGCAGCACTGGAGTCAATCACATTACTGAAGAATGACGGCATCCTCCCGCTCGACAAGCAGCAAAGAGTAGCCGTGATCGGTCCAAACGCCGACAACATCTATAACTTGCTGGGTGACTATACCGCGCCGCAGCCCACAGAGAAAATCATCACCCCCTATCGTGGCATCCTCCATAAAACATGGGCTGACCGTTGCGCCTATGCCAAGGGGTGCGCCATCCGTGACACACTGGACTGCGACATCGCCACCGCCGTCAAGACAGCCTCGCAGGCCGATGTGGTCATTGCCGTCGTCGGTGGCTCGTCGGCCAGGGATTTCAAGACCTCGTATGAGGACACGGGAGCGGCCAGCGCCGAGCAGACAACTGTCAGCGACATGGAGTGCGGCGAGGGCTTTGACCGCGCGACACTGGACCTGCTGGGCAAGCAGATGGAATTGCTCAAGGCATTGAAGGGCACAGGCAAGCCGCTTGTCGTCGTCTATATCGAGGGACGGCCCCTGAACAAGAATTGGGCTGCCGAGAACGCCGATGCCCTGCTCACAGCCTATTATCCCGGTGAACAAGGAGGCACCGCCATTGCCGATGTGCTCTATGGCGACTATAACCCCGCGGGGCGCTTGCCGGTATCGGTGCCCCGTCATGTGGGCCAGTTGCCCGTTTACTACAACAAGCCCGCCCCCGCGGCCCATGATTACGTTGAAATGACCGCCAGCCCCCTCTACCCATTCGGCTACGGGTTGAGTTACACCACCTTTGAATACAGCGGGTTGAGGATCGTGGAGAGTGATGACGGCAAGGGATATGACGTGACCTTCGACGTCAGCAATACAGGGACACGACAGGGCGAGGAAGTCGTGCAACTCTATGTCCACTACAACACGCCCTCGGTCGTACAGGCCGGGCGGACGCTCAAGGCCTTTGACCGCATTGCAGTGGATGCCGGACAGACGCGCACCGTGACGCTGCACGTGGACCGGCACGAACTGGCCATTGTCGATAGCAAGATGCAGTGGACCGTTGAGCCTGGTGCGGTCGATATCCTCATCGGGGCCTCCAGCGAGGACATCCGCCTCAAGGGAAAAGTGGTCATCAACCAATAATTCGGCCGAATAAATGCCCGAGATAACGATTTAATGAGTACTTTTGCGGCGATTTTAATGACAACCGCTCAAGAACAAGATATGCATCACCTGCAACAATTCTACACCATCGGACTGCTCATCGTGTCCAACATCTTTATGACCTTTGCTTGGTATGGTCACTTGAAATTGCAACAGATCAAAGTCTTCACCGACAACACGCCGCTCTATGTCATCATTCTATTGTCATGGCTGCTGGCATTGCCCGAATACTCCTGCCAGGTGCCCGCCAACCGCATCGGCTTTGACGGCAACGGCGGCCCGTTCAATATCATGCAGCTCAAGGTAATCCAGGAAGTCATCTCGCTGACGGTGTTCACGGTCTTTGTCACGATGTTCTTCAACGGTGAGTCCCTGCACTGGAACCACCTGGCCGCCTTCATCTGCCTGGTGATGGCCGTGTTCTTTGTTTTCTACAAGTAGTTTTCAAGCCGCTTCGCGGCTGTGGAGGGGGGAGTGAGGAGAGTGGAGTGAATGACCCCGGGATTAAGGGGTGAACAGGGCAGTGACCAGGGTAATGTGCTTGGATAGCGATCCGTCGCGGCTCCATTCCAGTTCAATCTCCAGTAGCTCCCGCGTCATGGCCTCGATGTCAAACCCTACCGATTCCAGCGAGTGGCGCAGTTTGTCGGGATATCGGCACGGCTTGCCCTCGGGACGGGTACAGCCCTCGGGACACAGCACGCAGCGGAAAGTGAAACACCGGCTCCCAGGCACCTCGCGTTCCATATCATACAGTCGCGGCAGCAGTGACTGCCACACTTCGTTCATGGCCTCGCGACCCACCCTGGCCGCGGCTTGGGCATCCTGGCAGGCGGCACGCGTCGGCTCGTCAAACTCGATGATCGTCGCCATCAGCCTCACCGTCTTGAAGCCGTCAGTGGCGCTTCGCGGGTCGAAATCAAACGGCGGGCAACCCCACGACTTGCCGTAGCCGGGGCATTGCAGGCAGTACTGCCTGATGCGGTCCACGTCACGGTAACGGCTTATAAACTCCTGGGCAGGAATCGTCACTTCCCTGGTTTGCACTGTATATTTCATGACCACAAAATTAATCTTTGTCCGCAAATCCTGCAAATCACCCTTCAAGAAAAAATCATCCTCGAGACGCAATCGCGGACTTTTATCGGGGGTTACTCTGTCAGTCGGGCAGTTCGACGCGTTGTTTTTAAATCGGCCTAACGGCCGAGAAATTAAACAAGATATTTTTATATAATAATTTTGTTTATAATTTTGTTGAATTTCTCGCGCGCAGCGCGATCTCATGGACGATGGCTGAGTTTTGCAACATCCACACAAGGCCGCTGGCCTGCTAAACTTTCCCCCGGACTACACTGTTGAATAATAATCCACTATTAAAAAGGGAGACCCCGCAATGCAGAGTCTCCCTCAATCTCATGGGAATGATCGATGGCCAATCAGTTTTTCTTCTCCTCGGTGGCAGGAGCGGCAGCAACAGGAGCCTTGGCGGCGTTGATGCTGTCCTGCTGGGCTTTGTACTGCTTGGCGGCCTCACTGTCGGGCTTCAGCCACGTGTCGAGCCAGCGGAAGAACTCGCGCTGCCACATGATGCTGTTCTGCGGCTTGAGGATCCAGTGGTTCTCGTCGGGGAAGAGCAGCAGACGTGCGGGCAGACCCTTGATCTTGGCGGCATTGAATGCCTGGCAAGCCTGGGTGAAGACGATGCGGTAGTCGAGCTCACCGGCGGTACACATGATGGGGGTATCCCAATTCTGGACGTAGTTCTTGGGGTTGGCCTGGGTGTAGGAGCGCTGGGCTGTAGCGTTGATCTTCTCCCAGAAGGCTCCACCCAGATCCCACTGTACAAACCACATCTCCTCGGTCTCGAGATACTGGGCCTCGAGATTGAAGATACCGGCATGGGCCAGGAAGCAAGCGAAGCGCTTGTTGTGGTTACCGGCCAGGAAGTAAACCGAATAGCCACCATAGCTGGCACCCACGGCACCGATGTGCTCACCGTCGATATAGGGCTCCTTCTTCATGTAGTCAACGGCAGCGAGGTAGTCACGCATGTTCTGGCCACCGTAATCGCCGCTGATCTGGGCATTCCACTCGGTGCCGAAGCCGGGCAGGCCGCGGCGGTTGGGCAGAATGACGATGTAGCCGTTGCTGGCCATGATGCGCATGTTCCAGCGGTAGCTCCAGAACTGGCTGACAGGAGACTGCGGTCCACCTTCACAGAAGAGGATGGCAGGATACTTCTTGTTGGGGTCGACGTTGGGGGGATAGCAAACCCAGGTCGTCATCAGCTTGCCGTCGGTGGTGGGCACCATGCGCTTCTCGATGCCGATGGGATCAACCTGTGACAGGGCCTCGTCGTTGACATGGGTGAGCTGGACGGGCTCCTGGCCCATTACAACCGAGTAAACCTCGTTGGGGGTCTGGTAGCTGTGCTGGCAGGTGATGACCTTGCCACCCTCGGCAAATGCCAGGCCGTCATAGTCACACACGCCCATGGCAATGGTGTCCACCTTCTGGGTAGCGACATCCATGCGGAAGATGGGCTGCACGCCCTGGAACGGGCAGATAAAGTAGATGGCCTTCTCGTCGGGCGACCAGGCGATAGCGTCCACGCTGTAGTCCCAGTCGGCGGTAAGGTCCTTCTTGTTGCCGGCAGCGTCCATGAAGAAGATGCGGTTCTTGTCGGCCTCATAGCCGTCGTGCTCCATCGAGAGCCATGCCATCTCGCCCTTGCTGTTGATGATGGGATAGGTGTCATAGCCCATCATGCCCTGGGTGAGGTTCTCGGTCTTGCCGGTCTCGAGGTTATAGCGATACAGGTCGCTGTTGGTCGAGAAAGCATAGTCCTTGCCGGTCTTCTTGCGGCAGACGTAGACAAGGCTCTTGCTGTCGGGGGTCCAGGCCAGGGACTCGATGCCGCCCCAAGGCTTCATCGGCGACTCATAGGGCTCACCCTCGAGCACGTCCTTGACATTGCCGGCCTTGCTGCCGTCGAAGTCGGCAACAAAGGGATGAGGAATCGTGGTTACCCACTCGTCCCAGTGCTTGTACATCATGTCGTCATAGAGCTTGCCCGTCGTCTTCTCAAGATCGGCATAGACGTCCTGGGCATTCTGGCCGTACTTCACTTGTGAAATCATGACCACGCGCTTCTCGTCGGGCGAGAACACAAAGCCCTCGATGCCGTCGGGCATGTCGCTGACGCAGTTGCGGCCGCCGCCGTCGGCATTCATCGTCCACAGTTGCGGGGTCTTACCCTCGCCCTCCTCACGGTAGATGAAGGCGATCTTCTTGCCGCCGTCGATCCACACATAGTTGCTCTCGCTGTTGGGCGTATTGGTCACCTGGCGGGCATTGCTGCCGTCCACGTCCATCACCCACAGGTCACAGTTGCCCTTGTTGCTGGCGATGTCATAGTAGGTTACGCCATAGAGCACCTTCTTGCCGTCGGGCGACACCTGGGGACCTCCCACGCGTCCCAGCTGGTTGAGGAACTCGGGGGTGAATTCTTTCTTTTCCATGTTGGTGGATGTCTTCTCGGTAGCGGGTGACTGGCCGGGAGCTGCCGTTTCCTGCTTGGAGCAGGTCGAGGAACTCAACAGGGCCAACGCCGCAACCGACATTGCTGTTAACTTTAATAATTTCATAATGCGTTACTGTTAATGATGTATTATTGCGTTAAAATTTGGTTTTCCAGATGTTTCAACCTGCAAATTTAGTGAATATTTGCCAACAAGTAGCAATCCGAGAAAGAAAAACGATACATTCCTCGTTATTTAGCCGCGCCGTGAACGCCATGAGCAATCAAAAATGGTTGCTTTCTCCCGAAACAACCATTACCGATTGCTTCTCCATGCTCCCAATCCTCAAAAAAACAACCAAAATCGGTTGTTTTATAGAAAAACAATCAAAAATGGTTTTCTATCTGATTATTTTTTATTATCTTTGCTGCACAAACACTAATGGTAACAATGAACAATAATATGATGATAAAAGGAGTGATCACCGGAGACATCGTGGGATCGACAAACATCAGGACGGAATACCGTGCCCAGCTGCTGAACTGCCTGAACACGATGCGGGAAGAGTTGCAATGCGTCTCGCCGTTCACCATGGAGCTGTTTCGCGGCGACAGTTTCCAACTGCTTGTCGAGGACCCGACGGCAGCCCTCAAGGTCGCCATCCTGCTGCGTGCAGGCCTCATCCACAACACGCCTGACAAGGAAAACGGGATGTGGGATGCACGCATCTCGCTGGGAATAGGACAGGTCCAGTTCCTGTCCGACAGCATCGTGACATCGGACGGCGAAGCTTTCCAGTACTCGGGCCGGCAACTCGACACGATGAACAAGATGCGCCTTGCCGTCAAGACCCCCTGGGATGACATTGATCAAGAGCTGGCAGTATCGACCGCATTTGTCGATGACATCATCAGGGGATGGTCGAGCAAGCAGGCCGGCATGATCTACCTGTCGCTCAAGACCGACAGCCCCAAGAAGAAGGTCGCCGAGTTTATCGGCACATCGATTCAGAACGTGCGCAACGTGCTGTCATCGGCACGGGAACCGTTGATCATAAAATACATCGAGCGCTACCACACACTCATCACCAACCACCTTAACCCAACGGCGACATCATGAACATCCTGATCCTACTCAAACTGCTGGCATCACACGTCATAGCCGACTTCTTTCTCCAGTTTGACTGGCTGTGCGAGGGCAAGCGCAAGGACGGTCTGCAAGGGATCGCCTTCCAGGGCATCCATGCACTCATCCATGCCGCCTGCGTCTATCTGCTGGTGGGTGACTGGTGTGGATGGATCATTCCGCTGGTGATCTTCATCACCCACCTCATCATCGACATCACCAAGGTCAAGTGGTTCGCGACCAGCACCATCGCGTTCCTGATTGACCAACTGGCGCATCTCGCGGTCATACTGGGGCTGTGGTGGGCACTGTATGACCATCAAGAGAGCAGCCTGGCA
>JAFTFA010000289.1 GCA_017449785.1 Muribaculaceae bacterium
CGCGGTTCTGGCAGTTTCATCGTGAAGACCCGTTCACAGAAGACCGCCCGCAATATCAGCAAAAACACTGTCATCATCATCCCGGAGCACAAGATCCCGGCCTTCAAGCCTGCTAAGGTGTTCATGGACCAGGTGAAGTAATGCACCGATTCCATCGTTGACAGTACAAAATAATTTAGTAATAATTCATAACTAACATTTACTGACATGCCAAACGGAAAGAAACGCAAAGGCCACAAGATGGCAACGCACAAGCGCAAAAAAAGGCTGCGCAAGAATCGTCACAAAAACAAAAAGTAATCTTTGACTAGCCGATAGTCAACAACATCAAGTGACAACTATGAAATAGCGGGAACAAACGAATTGGCGCGCCAGATGAGTGCCTGTCAAGAGCGGCCCACGGCCGTGGCAGCAAGTTTCATCTTGTCGATTGGTTTGTTCCTGACTTGTTCTATTTCAAGGGCTCACGCCCACGCACGGCATCACGCCACACCCGGCATTGAGCCCACGCCCCCTCAAGACCCTCGCACCACCGCGCGGCGCCGTGTCCAGCGGGACACACGCTACTTACAGCCGCCGCCGGCCCAGTGCAGTTTTATATATCACATTAGTTTCAAGATAATATATAAATCTTTTCAGCAACTTTTATAGAGTTTTCACTCACCCTTCTGCGATGAGAAGTGAATTAGTAGTTGACGTTACGCCCAAGGACATGACGACGGCACTGCTCGAAGACGGCCGCCTCGTGTCATTGCAGCGGGAGACGAGAGACGCCTCCTATGCCGTGGGCAACATCTACCTTGCCAAGGTGAAGAAGCTCATGCCGGGATTGAACGCCGCGTTTGTCAACGTGGGACATCCCAAGGACGCATTCCTTCATTACCTTGATCTGGGGTCACAATTCAACACTTTCGCTCAATACATCAAGACGGTACGGGAGAATCCCAACAAGCGGCCAACGAGCATCAGCAAGATCAAGAACCAGCCCGACACCAACAAGCATGGCAGCGTCACCGACGTGCTCACACAGGGTCAGGAACTGCTGGTACAGATCGCCAAAGAACCCATCTCGACCAAGGGTCCCCGCCTGACGACAGAAATCACGTTCACGGGACGTTTTCTGGTGCTCACACCCTTCAACGACCGCATCTCGGTATCACAGAAGATCAAAGACCACGCCGAGAAAACCCGATTGCGCCGACTCATTGAGAGCATGAAACCCAAGAACTTCGGGGTCATCGTGCGCACATCGGCCGAAAACAAACGAGCAGCCGAACTCAACACCGAGCTCAAGGCCCTGCTCAAGTCCTGGGACGACGCTATTGCCCGACTCCAACAGGTATCACCTCCCAGCCTCGTGTATGAGGAAGAAAGCCGTGCCGTCGGCGAAATCAGGGACATCTTCAGTCCCGAGTTTGAGAGCATTCAGGTCAATAATGCCGAAGTGTATGAACAGATCAGTGACTATGTGAACCAGATTGCCCCCGATCGCAACGATATCGTCAAGCTATACAGCGACGACATGCCGATTTTTGACAAATTCGGCATCACCAAGCAGATCAAGTCGTCGTTCGGCAAGACTGTATCCTTCAAATCGGGCGCATACATAATCGTAGAAAGCACCGAAGCCCTTCATGTCATCGATGTGAACTCTGGCAACCGATCGCGCACCAGCACCGACCAGGAGAGCAATGCGCTGAACGTAAACCTGCTCGCCGCCGACGAGATTGCCAGGCAACTGCGCCTGCGCGACATGGGCGGCATCATCGTGATCGACTTCATCGACATGGCCAAGGCCGAACATCGGCAAGAACTCTACAAGCACATGCGTGAAGCGATGCAAAAGGACCGTGCACGCCACAACATCCTGCCGCTGAGCAAGTTCGGACTGATGCAGATCACCCGACAACGGGTCCGTCCAGCACTGGACATCGCCACAGCCGAGACCTGCCCGTCATGTAGAGGCAAGGGCGAGGTACAACCCTCACTGCTTTTTACCGACATGCTGAAAGACAAGATTGATTACCTTGTCAACACGTTGAACGTGAACAGCTTCATTATGTATGTCCATCCGTTTGTCGATGCCTATCTCAAGAAAGGGCTCGTGAGCGAGTACTGGAAATGGCGCAGGGAATTCAAGCGCAAGTTCCGCATCCTGCCCGACCAGTCGCTCAATTACCTGGAATACAAGGTTCTCGACAAAGACCGCAACGAGATTGACCTTAAAGAAGAAAAAGACACCAGCAGCAGCGAGACCAGCAAGAAAGAGCGACGCTCCAAGCACCGCCATGCCGACGCTGATGCTGACGAAGAAAGCCAGGCCTGACGCCATCACGCCAGAGCCAGGACAAGCAGACACTAAGGCCGCCCGACGCAATACCAGCGGGGCGGCCTTATTTTACCGCCCGCCACAACCGCACACACAACTGTTCAGCATTGTAGCGTTAAATTATGTAAAACCAATAGGCAGTTCATAAAAATACATTACATTTGCAACGAGAAATAATCTTTATCATTAACTTTTTTACTAAACAACTGAATCAATGAAAAAACCATCAGTTAAAGCCACTAAGAAGGATCTTAGCAAGCCCAATCCCCTGGGCGCAAAAACCAAGAGTTACATTGCAATGGAAGAACGCTACGGCGCTCACAACTACCACCCCCTGCCCGTCGTCCTCAAGAAGGGTAAGGGCATCTACGTCTGGGACGTTGAGGGTAAGAAATACTTTGACTTCCTGTCGGCCTATTCAGCTGTCAACCAGGGTCACTGCCATCCCCGCATCGTCAAGGCCTTGAAGGACCAGACCAACAAGTTGTGCTTGACCTCACGCGCCTTCTACAACGAGGCCTTCTGCGAGTATGAGAAGTTCATGCACTCCTACTTTGGCTATGACAAGGTATTACCCATGAATACTGGTGCCGAGGGCGTCGAGACCGCTCTGAAGCTCGCTCGCCGCTGGGGCGTCGTCAAGAAAGGTATCCCCAACGACAAGGTGAAGATCATCTGCTGCGAGGGCAACTTCCACGGCCGCACCGTCACCGTCATCACCATGAGCAACGACCCGGACAGCTACGCCAACTACGGCCCGCTGACTCCTGGCTTCATCCGCATCCCCTACAATGACACAGAGGCTCTTGCCAAGGCTCTCAAGGAGCACGGCGAGGAGGTGGCTGCCTTTATCGCCGAGCCCATCCAGGGCGAGGCTGGCGTATTCGTCCCCGACGATGGCTACCTGAAGAAATGCTTCGACCTGTGCCACGAGCACAACGTGCTCTTCATCGCCGACGAGGTGCAGACTGGTATTGCCCGCACGGGTAAGATGCTGTGCAGCGACCATGACGGCATCCGTCCCGACATCGTGATCCTGGGCAAGGCCCTGGGCGGTGGCGTGCTGCCCGTATCGGCTTGCCTGGCCGACGACGACATCATGCTCAACGTGAAGCCCGGCGAGCACGGCTCGACCTTCGGCGGCTTCCCGCTGGCAGCCCGCGTGGCCGTCGAGGCCCTCAAGGTGGTCAAGGACGAGAAGCTCGTCCAGAACGCCGAGAAGATGGGTAAGATCTTCCGCGAGGAGATCGAGAAGATCAACTCGCCCTTCATCGTGCAGGTGCGCGGCCGCGGCCTGTTGAACGCCATCGTCACCAAGCCCGTCGAGGGCAAGACCGCTTGGGACATCTGCCTCAAGCTGCGTGACAATGGCCTGCTGGCCAAGCCCACCCACGACCACATCATCCGCTTCGCACCGCCCTTGTGCATCACCAAGGAGGAGCTCATGGAGGCCATCGGCATCATCAAGAAGACCTTCGAGCAGATGTTCGGTTAAATATCATACCCCTTCAAGTGCCGCAAGCCGAAAACTTGCGACACTTGAAGTTTAAAGGTTACACTTACAACTTAAAACTAAAAACTTAAAACTCAAAGAAATAATGAATAACGCTGTTATCAATTTTCCCCTTCCCGCCAATGAGCCGGTGAAGGCCTATTTAGCTGGATCACCCGAGCGCATAGCCCTCGAGAAGGAGCTGGAGCGCCAGAGCAACCTCGTCGTGGATATCCCCATCATCATCGGTGGCAAGGAAATCCGCACCGGTAACACGGGCCAAGTGACCTGTCCCCACGACCACAAGCACGTCCTGGCCACCTACCACAAGGTGGGCAAGGAGCACATCGAGATGGCCATCGACGCTGCCATGAAGGCTTGGAAAGAGTGGAGCCGCACCCCGTGGACGACCCGCGCCGCCATCGTCATGAAGATGGCCGAGCTGCTCGCCACCAAGTATCGCCCCATCATGAACGCAGCCACCATGCTGGGCCAGAGCAAGAACATCTACCAGGCCGAAATCGACTCGGCCTGCGAGACGATCGACTTCTTCCGCTACAACGTGCACTATGTCAGCAAGATCTACGGCATGCAGCCCAAGGACGGCGTCGGCCAGTTGAACCACACCGAGTATCGTCCTCTGGAGGGCTTTATCCTCGCCGTGACCCCGTTCAACTTCACCTCGATTGCCAGCAACCTGTGCATGACGCCCGTGCTCATGGGCAACGTGGCCCTGTGGAAGCCCTCGACCACTGCCCTGTTGAGCAACTATTACCTGATGCAGCTTTACAAGGAGGCCGGTCTGCCCGACGGCGTGATCAACTTCCTGCCCGGCAGCGGTGCCCTCATCGGCGAGGTAGCCACCCAGAGCAAGTACTTCAGCGGCATCCACTTCACCGGCAGCACTGCCACCTTCAAGTCGCTGTGGAAGCAGGCCAGCATGAACGTGGACCAGTATATCTCCTACCCCCGTCTCGTCGGCGAGACCGGTGGCAAGGACTTCATCTTTGTTCATCCCAGTGCCGACAAGAAGGCCGTCGCCACGGCAGCCTTCTGCGGCGCGTTTGAGTTCCAGGGCCAGAAGTGCTCGGCCGCTTCGCGCATGTACATTCCCAAGAGCATGTGGGCCGACGTCCTGGCCGACATCAAGGCCATGTGCGCCGAGGTGAAGATGGGCGACGTCAAGGATCCCGCCAACTTCATCAACGCCGTGATCGACGAGGCTTCGTTCGACAAGTGCAAGAGCTATATCGACTATGCCGAGCAGGCCGACGATGCCAAGGTGGTCATCGGCGGCAAGTGCGACAATAGCAAGGGCTGGTTTGTTGAGCCTACCGTGATCGAGACCTCCAACCCGCGCTTCAAGTCGATGGAAGAGGAAATCTTCGGCCCGGTGCTGACGGTTTACCCCTACGACGACGACAAGGTGGACGAGACCGCCACGCTGTGTGACGAGACTTCGCCCTACGGCCTGACCGGTGCCGTCTGGGGCCGCGACCGCCTGGCTGTCGAGAAGCTCACCGACAGGCTCTGCTATGCCGCCGGCAACTTCTACATCAACGACAAGCCGACGGGTGCCGTTGTGGGCATGCAGCCCTTTGGCGGCGCACGTGCCAGCGGTACCAACGATAAAGCCGGTGGCGAGTTCAACCTCATCCGCTGGATCATCCCGCGCGTGATCAAGGAGACCCTCGTTTCCCCCACCGACTACCGCTACACCTACCTGAAGTAAGGTAAATAGATAAGAATCGAGAGTGTGTCATAATGAAGTTATGGCACATTCTCTTTTTTGCGACCACCTGCAATCAACCGTAGCCGGACCCTTCGGTGGCCTAGACAACCAAATTTTATCAATAAACCGTGAGCCGTTGAGTGTCAAGTGAAAACTTTGTAGTATCTTTGCAGTTTAATAGGAATTCAAATCTTTCAAGACATGAGCAACAAGAATACATTGCAGCCGATGGCCGGCATGACGCTGGAGGAAATGCAGGATGCCGTCATGGCATTGGGTATGCCCCGGTTTGTGGCTAAACAGTTGGCACAGTGGATTTACCAGAAGCGCGTGAACGACTTTGAGCAAATGCTCAATATCTCCAAGGCCAACCGCGAACTGCTGGCCAGCCGCTACTGCGTGGGCCTGTATCCGCCCAGCCAGGCATCCGCCAGCAGCGACGGCACGGTGAAGTACCTGTTTGACGTGGGCGACAAGCGGGCCGTCGAGTCGGTCTATATCCCCGAGGATGACCGCGCCACCCTGTGCATCTCGTCACAGAAAGGGTGCAGGATGAACTGCTACTTCTGCATGACCGGAAAGCAGGGCTTCCACGGCAACCTGACGTCCAACCAGATCATCAACCAGGTGCTGAGCATCCCCGAGAGCGAATGGCTGACCAATGTCGTGTTCATGGGCATGGGTGAACCGCTGGACAACATCGACGAGGTGCTGCGCGTCATTTCAATCCTCACCGAGCCGTGGGGCTTGGGCTGGAGTCCCAAGCGCGTCACCGTCTCGACCGTGGGCAAGAAGCCCGAGTTGAAGATCCTGTGCGAACAGACGAGCGTCCACATCGCCGTGAGCGTCCACAATGCCGACCAGGAGGAACGCTCATCGATGATGCCCATCGAGCGCCTCTACCCCATCGACCAGGTGATGGAGATGCTGGGCAACTATGACTTTGCCCACCAGCGCCGCCTGTCGGTGGAATACATCTGCTGGCAGTGGTTCAACGACGATATCCAGCATGCCGAGAAGCTGCGCGAGCTGTTGCCCAACGAGCACGTGCGCGTCAACCTCATCCGCTTCCACCCGGTGCCCGGTATCGAGAAACTGCGCACCAGCAGCGACGAGCGCATGACCCACTTCCGCGACTACCTCAACAGCAAGGGCGTGACCTGTACCATCCGCCGCAGCCGATGCGAGGACATCGCGGCAGCCTGCGGCCAGCTTGCCGGCCAGGTCCGTAGCAAGAAGGAAGACAAGGAACCACGCGACAAGCGTGACAAGAAATAAGCACCCACATCGTTTCATCAACCTTTCTCGACATGAATAAATCCATTAGAATCACCTTCCTGCTGGTGACGGTCATGCTCGCCATCCAGACGTCCCTGGCTGATGCTCCTGTCAACTATTACAACAGTGCCATGGGCAAGAGCGACGAATCACTGATGATTGCTTTGAGAAACATCATCCGCGACCACCGCGAGGTGTCCTACAGCAGCGGCCTGCTCAAAGCCTTTGCTGTCGCCGACGTCGATTCCCAGGGCTACATCATTGATATCTATAGCAACTGCCGCTACAAGCCCAGCGACAACGGGTCATCGGCATCCCACGTCGGTGAAGGCTATAACCGTGAGCACAGTTTCCCCAGGAGCTGGTTTGGCGGCGAGGTGGCACCGATGAACACCGACGTGTTCCACATCTACCCCACCGACATCCGCGTCAACAGTCAACGAGGCAACAACCCCTATGGCGTGTGTGCCAACGGCACGCGCCTCAGCTATGGCAGCTATGTGGCTAAGGGGAAATTAGGCAACAGCACCTATCCCGGTTACTCGGGCACCGTGTTTGAGCCCGATGACGAGTACAAGGGCGACCTGGCCCGCAGCTACTTCTACATGGTGACCTGCTACAAGAATGAGTTGCCCAGTTGGCCCGGCAGTGCCCAACTTGACTACAACAGGAACAAGTACAAGGCATTCTCGACATGGACCATCAACATGCTCATGGAATGGACGCGCCTGGACCCCGTGAGTGAGAAGGAGAGGAAGCGCAACGAGGCCGTATATGGCATCCAGGGCAACCGCAACCCCTTTATCGACCATCCCGAACTAGCCGAGTACATCTGGGGCAATAAGCAGGGATATAAATGGACCGGTTCAGACCAACCCGCTGTTGACCCAGTCATCACCTCGCCCGAGGACGGCTCAACCATCAACATCGGCACGACCGATATGGGCACTCCGCTGGAATACAGCATCACCATCAAGGGCGAAGGGCTGTCAAGCGGCCTCTCCCTGTCGATGAGCGACAATGAGTATTTCTACGTGAGCAAGAACTCGTTCACTGCCAGCGAGATCAACTCCGGCACGACCATCGTCATCGGCTTCACTGCCGACGACGAGGGCACCTTCAACGACACCATCACCTTGACGGGCAACAATCTGACTTCATCATTCACCATTGTTGCCAGGGCTGTTGATCCTGGTGACCAACCAGGTCCTGGCCCCGACCCCGTCCTGGGTGACAGCATCACCGAGGATTGGGAAGGCTGCACCAAGGGCGGCTACTGGAACGATGTGGTCGTCGGCAACGCCTTTGTCTGGGAATTCAACAATGCAGGCATCTGGGACGACAACCTCAAGCATGGCGAACTCGTCTGCCGTCTGGGCAAGAACAATAACAGCATGATTGCCATGGACGAGGATTTCAAGGCGGGATCGAGCGGCATCAGCTTCTGGGCAGGATGCTTCGGCAGCGACGATGACGCCAAGCTCAGGGTGGACTACAGCACCAACGAGGGCGCATCGTGGACTACAGCAGGCATGGTCACGGTGACCAAGGGCTCCTTGCAGCACTTCATGCTGACGGCTGATGTAGAGGGCCCCGTGCGCTACCGCATCGCCCAGACAGCCGGCATGCGCGTCAATATCGACGACATCACGCTCTATGCCCACGTGTCGCTGATCGAAGGCGACGTGAACGGCGACGGTGAGGTGAACCTTGCCGACGTCAATGTGGTCATCGACACCATCATCAACGGCAGTTACATCTCGCGCTGCGACGTGAACCGAGACCTCGAGGTGAATCTAGCCGACGTGAACCGCGTCATCGACATTATCCTGGCCCACTCCGATGAGCCCGAGATACCGAGACAATAGAGAAAAGAAGCCCAACTTAAAGAAAAGACTTTTAGCAACCCATTGATCTGTGCGCCGATGGCGTGCTGCTCAATGTGTTGCTGATTGTTTTAGAGAGAAGGAATTATAACTCATATATATTACAACCAATAACTACCATCATTTATTATGAAGAAAATCTGCTTAACCTTGACTATGGTGGCTATGGTCCTGGCAGCGAGTGCCAAGGATCCCAAGCCATGCCCGAGCGACTACTATGCCGTCGCGCTGAACAAGAGCGACCAGGCCCTGCTCACGGCCCTGTACAACATCATCACCAGCCACA
>JAFTFA010000290.1 GCA_017449785.1 Muribaculaceae bacterium
AATATGGACGACAATAACGTTCATGTGTCCATCAATTGGCCCGAGAGCGATGGTGAGCGCGTGTACACTGGTCAGTACACCTATGCCCGTACCTATGAGGCCCAGAGCTACGAAGTCGAGGCCTACGTGAAGGAGGGCACCACCTGCAAGGAATCCCTGCACGCCACCACAACGATCGAGGTTCCCGCCAAGGAGAAGTCCGACGTAGCAGCTCCCGTGATCACGACTAATATGGACGACAATAACGTTCATGTGTCCATCAATTGGCCCGAGAGCGATGGCGAGCGCGTGTACACTGGTCAGTACACCTATGCCCGTACCTATGAGGCGCAAAGCTACGAAGTCGAGGCCTACGTGAAGGAGGGCACCACCTGCAAGGAGTCGTTGCACGCCACAGATACCATCAATGTTCCCGCTATCGTTGTTCCCGTAACTGATGCCCCGGTGATTAACTACGATGCCGAGACCTTTACTGTTGAGGCTATTGGTAAGGGTGTTGTTCGTCTCTATGTGAACGACATTCTCGTCAACAACCCGTACACTTTTGAGCAGACTAACGAGGAAGTGACCTATACCGTTACCGCCACCGCTCAAGAGGAGGGCAAGCAGATCAGCGAGGTTGTTACCCGAACCGTTGTTGTGCCCGCCAAGGAAGAACCCACGCCTCCCGAGCCTGCTGTAACTCCGGCTCCTGTAATCACCTATGAGGTATTTGAAACTTCGGTTGAAATCACTGCAACCGGTGAGGGTGATGTGTCCCTTTATGTGGATGGTCATAAAGTACCTGGTCAAGTTTACTACATCTCCCGTGGCTCTGAGGACAAACTTGTTGTTGCTAGTGCAACCGCTCAAGCCGAGGGTTGCCAAATCAGCGAAACTGCGACCAGGGAAATCACTATCCCCGCTCTCGGTGAAGGCTATTTTGTAGTAATAGTCGATGGATATGGCCAGGAGAAAGCCTTCACCATGGAAGGAGACATTGAGGATTATCTTGGTGTTCAGGCCACGATTGGGTATGAGGATTGGACCTATATTGATCAAGAAGATCCTAATGATGTGTATAATCCAACCTTTGGCAGATTTTATCTGTTGGTTAATGGTAAGAAGTATGGTCCAAAGAATGATGATGACGAACCTTTGTTGACAGTAGAACATGATGATTTCTATTTCAAAAATGAAATCTTTGCTAATGATAACTTATGGAGATTAATGATCGAATATAAAGGTCAAATAATCGGCATTAGGCATGAGAACGATGGCAAGTATTACATGATGGTTCAAATAAAAATCCTCACCGGCATCGACGAGATGAATGCCGACAAGGCTGTTGCAGGCGTGCGCTACTTTAACATGGCTGGCCAGGAGATGCCTGAGGCAGACGGCATGACGATCGTCGTTACCACCTACACCGACGGTAGCACCAGCGCCGTCAAGGTCATCAAGTAAGATATCTCTGCTTGATTTATTGATGCTACTAGAAATCTGGCCGGCACTCTGCAGACCCGGCCAGATTTCTTTGATTTTGTCAAAATAGTTAATGAAGCGACCGTAATATTAAGAAAAAAATTGTAAATTTGCACATCAATACTCAGAATGTTTTTTTATGGATTCTAGATGAGTGTTTCCACCTTAAGTGATAATTCATAATAAGAGTCTAGAGATAATATAACTTATAATAAAGAATAATCAGATGAAGAATCGTTTTAACATTGGCAAGTATATGGTCGCGTTTTGTTTAGTCACTCTGTCGTCAGTGAGCTCTTTTTCTGCTTGGGCTGATGATCTGGAGAACAACTATGCTTGGGTTTTGGCAGGAATACTGAATCAAATCTCTCCACAGTTGGGAGAGGTGAAATCACTTAACATGTTGGGGGCATGTTCGTATATCATGCCGAATTATCTTCAAGATCAATATGGAGTGACGGATGAAACAAAACAGACAGAGATCGCGAATGCTTTGGTCAAGAAATATCATCAAGAGGGAAAGAATATCCTTGATTGGGATTCAACCATTGCAGAAAGTATGGAGAAAAGAGTTTCAATAGAAGAGCTTAAGCAACTTGATGCTACGATAAAAAATGATACTGTACGCCAGTGTATTATTAAATCTGAAAAAATCAGTGAGTTCATCTATTGTCCCGACTTTAAGAAGGAAATTGTTTCGTGGATCCTCAGTAAAGCTAAAGGCACATTCGCTTTCAACCGAGTTAAAGTTAATAAATGCGAGAAATCCTATTTGGAATCATTTGAAAGGTTTTATAGTGAAAGTGGAAATAAGCAAGATGTCAGTGAAATGATTGATGGCGTCATCAATGGTATGCTTGAATCTGAAGCGATACGATCTCAAAAGAACTTCGTGAGCTACATGAAGGAGTTGGACAAATGGAAGCCTGATTTTGAAAATAGAATATATACCATGATGCTGAATCGATCAATCGAGGAATTGACTGAACAAGAATTAATAGAATCCACAAAGCAGTATCAATCAGGCATACTTGTAAAATACATGTCTGTAACGCGTAAACTACAACTTAATCCAGCATTGTATATTGAACCTTACCTCAATAGGTTTGCCAAGTTTGTCGAAACTCAAGATGAATTGATAAAGCAATTAGTATTGACAAAGAAAAAAACGAATACAGTCAGAGGAAGAAAACGCGGATAATAGATAAATCTCCTCTTAACTTGTGAATATTTTGTGTTTATGAAGAGATATTTATTTTCACTTGTGACCATCTTGCTGGTCGGTTCCGCTCATGCGGATAATGACTTGAACATGGCAGTCTTTGAGGCACCTCATGAATCCCTGGCTCAGGCTGCTGTTCTATTATCAGCACCCATCCTCAATATCAATGTTGCCGTAGGTGGGGATGAGAGCGACATCAAAGTTGCTGCTGATAATAAATGCGACTTAGCAGGTTCCCAATCCGTCAGCTACGGAACCGAGGTGACTCCAATGCCCGTGATCACCTACGAGATGACCGACAACGCTGTTGTCATCACTGCTACCGGTGAGGGCGAGGTGAAGATGTACGTTGACGGTGAGGTGGTTGAGAATCCCTGTGCCATTGAGCGTGGCGAAGAAGATAGAATTGTCGTTGTTATTGCTACCGCCCAGGGTGAGGGAATGCTCATCAGCGATTTTGCTTTCATGGAGATCACCATCCCCGCTCTCGAGCAGACTGCTGCTCCCGTGATCATCACCGAGGACAATGGCGAGGCCGTTGTTGTTACCGCTATCGGTGAGGGCCACATCTGCATCTACTGCGACGACCAGCTTGTAGCCGAGGGTGAGGGCACCGCTACCTGGACCATTCCCTACGGTGAGGATCCCGAGGGTGAGGAGTATGTCATCAGCGCTACCGCTCAGGGTGAGTATATGCTCATCAGCGACTACGCTCTGGCTACCGTCTTTGTTCCTGGCAAGGTTGTTGTTCCCGAGACCACCGAGGCTCCCGAGATTACCTACTTCGTTAATGTGGATAACGTTATCATCACCGCTACCGGTGAGGGCGAGGTGAAGATGTACGTTGACGGTGTTGAGGTTGATATTCCTTGCACCATCGAGCGTGGCGAAGAAGATAGAATTGTCGTTGTTACTGCTACCGCCCAGGGTGAGGGAATGCTCATTAGCGATCTTGCTTGCATGGAGATCACCATCCCTGCTAGCGCGGATCCCCACATGACCGGTTACTGGGTAGTTCTTTATGACAAGGAAGGTAACGAGGTTTGGCTGGAACTTACGTCTGCACTCCCTTATGATCCCTATCAGTTCGTGACTAATGTCGCTCTGCACTATTCGATTTACGGTGGTAAACCCGTCGGCGACAACTGGACCGACGCGGACAACCCCATGGTTCCCTTCTACATCATGATCGACGGCGTGCGCTACTCCTGTGCAGTTGATAACACCGAGCCCGTCTATGGTGATGCCAACAATAATCCTCTCTATGTCAACGAGGAGAATTATTGGATAGTGCGAGCTGGTTACTATTACGTTATCGGCGTTATCATCAACCCCGTCAACGGTGACAAGTACCTTCAGGCTTCTCGTCGTTATATAGGCATCGATGAAGTTAACGCCGACAAGGCTGTTGCTGGCGTGCGCTACTTCAACATGGCCGGCCAGGAGATGCCTGAGGCCGACGGCATGACCATCGTCGTGACCACCTATACCGACGGTACTACCAGCGCCGTCAAGGTCATCAAGTAAGATTATTCAAAAAGCTATCAGCAGTTAGTCGATAGCGCATTCAATCAACAGGCGACCTTCGCATTAGGCCGCCTGTTGGTTGCTATAAGTGCTGGTGGTGATGAAATGGTTGGGGGGAAATGATTGCCCTTTGGGCAATTATTTGTACCTTTGTGGGCTCAAATCGAGTGAAAAACTAATTTGACCGATGAAAGAGAACGAGAAACCTGAAAAAGGGAAACAGATTATAGAGGAAGCGGCACAGGCCGAGTACAAGTACGGCTTTGTGACCGATATTGAGACGGAGGTCATCCCCAAGGGACTTGACGAGGATGTGGTGCGCCGCATCTCGGCCCTGAAGGGCGAGCCCGAGTGGTTGCTGGAGTTCCGCCTGAAGGCTTATCGCCACTGGCTGACGCTCAAGGCTCCCACGTGGGGCCATGTGCATGTGCCCGAGATCGACTTCCAGGACATCAGCTACTATGCCGCGCCGCGGCAGAAGAAGGCCGGCGAGGGCCCTAAGGAGATTGATCCCGAGTTGAAGAAGACCTTCGACAAGCTGGGCATCCCGCTGGAGGAGCAGCTGCGCCTGAGCGGCATGGCGGTGGATGCGGTGATGGACAGCGTGAGCGTCAAGACGACCTATCGCGAGCGGCTGGCCGAGCTGGGCGTGATCTTCTGCTCGATCAGCGAGGCGGTGAAGGACTATCCCGACCTGGTGCGCAAGTACCTGGGCAAGGTGGTACCCTATACCGACAACTTCTATGCCGCATTGAACAGTGCCGTGTTCAGCGACGGCTCGTTTGTCTATATCCCCAAGGGGGTGCGTTGCCCGATGGAGTTGTCCACCTACTTCCGCATCAATGCTGCCCAGACGGGCCAGTTTGAGCGCACGCTCATCGTGGCCGACGACGATGCCTATGTGTCCTATCTGGAGGGCTGCACGGCTCCCATGCGTGACGAGAACCAGCTGCACGCCGCCATCGTCGAGATCGTGGTCGAGGACCGTGCCGAGGTCAAGTACAGCACTGTCCAGAACTGGTATCCCGGCGACAAGGACGGCAAGGGCGGCATCTACAACCTGGTGACCAAGCGCGGACTGTGCCGCGGCGACCACAGCAAGCTGTCGTGGACCCAGGTCGAGACCGGCAGTGCCATCACGTGGAAGTACCCGAGCTGTGTGCTCATGGGTGACCACTCGGTGGGCGAGTTCTACAGCGTGGCCCTGACCAACAACTGGCAGGAAGCCGACACGGGTACCAAGATGATCCACCTGGGCAAGAACAGCACGAGCACCATCGTGAGCAAGGGCATCAGCGCCGGCCACAGCCAGAACAGCTACCGCGGCATGGTTAAGATTGCGCCCAAGGCCACGGGTTGCCGCAACTTCACCCAGTGTGACAGCCTGCTGCTGAGCGACACCAGCGGTGCCCACACCTTCCCCGTGATCGAGGTGGGCAACGACACGTCGATTGTCGAGCACGAGGCCACGACCAGCAAGATCAACGAGGACCAGATCTTCTATTGCAACCAGCGCGGCATCTCGACCGAGGATGCCGTGGGCCTGATCGTCAACGGCTATGCCAAGGAGGTGATGGCCAAGTTGCCGATGGAGTTTGCCGTCGAGGCCCAGAAGCTCCTGAGCGTCTCGCTCGAGGGCAGCGTGGGATAAAGACAAGTGGCTGTTGCAAGAGTTGACGCGGTTTTTTCAATCGGCCTAACGGCCGAGAAATTAAACAAAAACTTGTATTTATAATTTTGTTAGATTTCTCGCGCGCAGCGCGATATCATGTTAGCTGGCTGAGTTTTGCCACAGCCACCGACTAGCGAATACTAGAGAGAAGAAAAACAGAAAAAGCTATTATATCATGTTAGTAATTAAGGATTTACAGGCCTCGATCGAGGATAAGCAGATATTGAAGGGCATCAACCTGACGGTCAAGCCCGGTGAGGTGCATGCCATCATGGGCCCCAACGGGTCGGGCAAGAGCACCCTGAGCGCCGTGCTCACGGGCAATCCCGCCTATACCGTCACCGGCGGCAGTGTGGAGTTCTACGGCAAGGACCTGCTGGCCCTCTCGCCCGAGGACCGCGCCCACGAGGGCCTGTTCTTGAGTTTCCAGTATCCCGTCGAGATTCCCGGCGTGTCGATGGTCAACTTCATGCGCACTGCCCTGAACGAGAAGCGCAAGTACTTCGGCCAGGAGCCGCTCAGTGCTGCCGACTTCCTCAAGCTCATGCGCGAGAAGCGTGCCATCGTGCAGCTCGACAACAAGCTCGCCTCGCGTGCCGTCAACGAGGGTTTCTCGGGCGGCGAGAAGAAGCGCAACGAGATTTTCCAGATGGCGATGCTCGAGCCCAAGCTGAGCATCCTCGACGAGACCGACAGCGGCCTGGACATCGATGCCCTGCGCATCGTGGCCAGCGGCGTGAACACGCTCAAGAGCAAGGACAACGCCACCATCGTCATCACCCACTACCAGCGCCTGCTGGACTACATCAAGCCCGACTTTGTGCACGTGCTCTACAAGGGCCGCATCGTCATGAGCGCCGGTCCCGAGCTTGCACTGGAGCTCGAGGAGAAGGGTTATGACTGGATTAAGGAACAAGTCGATTCACAGCAATAAGGCGACCCCGATGAACAACGCATTACAGCAATATATCGACCTGTATGACGAGAGCCGCGAGGTGCTTGAGCAGCAGTCACCTGCCCTGCTCAACAACTTGCGTCGCGAGGCTCGCCAGGCACTGGAGAATGCCCGCCTGCCGCGCAAGGGCAGCGAGGACTATGAGGCCAGCGACCTGGAGGTAGTGTTTGCCCATGACTATGGCGTGAATGTGAACCGTCTGCCCTTTGAGGCCGACCCGGCCGAGGCCTTCCACTGCGACGTGCCCAACCTGAGCACCTGCCTGTACTACAGCAGCAACGACGCCTTCCACAGCAGCGCCACTGCCGAGCGCAACATCGGCCAGGTGGTGGTGGCCCCGTTCAGCATGGCTGCCGAGGACTATCCCGAACTGATGGGTGCCTACTATGGCAAACAGGCCCATCTGCAAGATCCCACCGTGGCGTTGAACTTGCTGCTGGTCCAGGATGGCCTGTTCATCTATGTGCCCGACGGTGTCGTGGCCGAGCGTCCCATCCAGCTGGTCAACATCTTCAATGCCGCTCTCGACATGATGGTGCAGCGCCGTCTGCTCATCATCGTGGGCAAGAATGCCGCCGTGAAGCTGCTCACGTGTGACCACACCCAGAGCCCCGACTATCACTACCTGAGCAACCAGGTGGTGGAGATCGTGGCCATGCCGGGCTCTACGGTAGATTACTATGACATGGAGGAGAGCACGCCGCTGACGCGCCGCGTGTCGTCGATCTATGTCGATCAACAGGCGGGCAGCAATGTGCTCATCAACGGCATCACGCTCACCAACGGCTTCACCCGCAACAACTACCACGTCGAGGTCAATGGCGAGCACGCCGAGACCCACCTGCTGGGCATGACCATCGCCAGCGGCGAGCAGCACGTGGACAGCCACACGTTCATCAGCCACAACGCGCCCCGTTGCCACAGCAACGAGATGTTCAAGTATGTGCTCAACGATAAGGCTGTCGGCGCCTTTGCCGGCAAGATCCTGGTGAAACCCGATTGCCCGCGCGTCGAGGCCTATCAGGGTAACCGCAACCTGTGCAGCGCCCCGACGGCCAAGATGTACACCAAGCCCCAGCTGGAGATTTATACCGACGACGTGATGTGTTCACACGGCTCGGCTGTCGGCCAGCTCGACGAGGAGGCGCTGTTCTATATGCGCACTCGCGGCATCGGCATCGACGAGGCCCGTCGGCTGTTGATGCAGGCCTTTGTAGCCGATGTCATCGACGGCGTTCGCCTCGATGCGTTGAAGGACCGCCTGCACTACCTGGTGGAGAAGCGCTTTGCCGGCACGTTGAGCAACTGCGCCGGCTGCATGACCGCCTGCAAGAAGAGTTAATTGTGTGGAGTGAGGAGAGAGGAGTGAGGAGAGACGACTTACAACTCACAACTTACAACTCACGACTTACAACTGAAAACTTAAAACTTAAAACTAAAACAATGGACATCAACAAGATACGTGAGGATTATCCCATCCTGCAACGGCAGATCGAGGGACGGCCGCTGGTCTATCTGGACAATGCCGCCACGTCCCAGACGCCGCGCCCTGTGGTAGAGGCCATCAACGAGATGTACTATCGCTACAAGGCCAATGTGCACCGCGGCGTGCACACGCTCTCGCAGGAGGCTACCGACCTGGTAGAGCGCACGCGCGAGAAGGTGCGTGCCTTTATCAACGCCGGCAGCATCGAGGAGGTGATCTTCACCCGCGGCACGACCGAGGGCATCAACCTGGTGGCCTCCTCCTTCGGCCAGATGCTGGAGAACGGCGACGAGATCATCGTCACCGTGATGGAGCACCACAGCAATATCGTGCCCTGGCAGCTCATCGGGCAGCGCAAGCGCGTGACCCTGCGCGTCGTGCCCATCGACGACAGCGGCCAGGTGGACATGGAGGCCTATGAGGACCTCTTCGGCGACAACACCCGCTTTGTCGCGCTGGCCCATGTGTCCAACGTGCTGGGCACGGTCAATCCCGTCAAGGAGATGATCGCCATTGCCCACCGTCACGGCGTGCCCGTCCTCATCGACGGTGCCCAGGCCGCTCCCCACGTGCGTGTCGATGTCAAGGACCTGGACTGCGACTTCTATGCCTTCTCGAGCCACAAGATGTATGGCCCGGCAGGCGTGGGCATCCTCTACGGCAGGCGTTACTGGTTGGAGAAGATGCCGCCCTATCAGGGTGGGGGAGAGATGATCGGCCTGGTGACGTTTGAGCGCACCACCTTTGCCGAACTGCCGTTCAAGTTCGAGGCCGGAACGCCCGACT
>JAFTFA010000021.1 GCA_017449785.1 Muribaculaceae bacterium
CCAAGAACATTTACTCAATCACCTACACGCTGCCCGAGACAAAGCAGGAACGGACGGCTGTGCTGAAAATGTCAAGCGATCAGCAGTTGCTCGTCGAAATTGCAAAATCTTGATTTGGGTGTCTCATTGCGGAAAACAGGAGTCAGGACATTAATTGAAAAACAGATCAACTCTATCACGGGTTGGTCTTTTTTTTTCGTTCAAATCAAAAAAGTGGTATTCTTGGATTTCGGAGGAATTCGGTAACTTATCATACCTATTTTTTCAGTAATAATCCCTATTCTTATAGAGTATTTGGATTTTCTTATAAAAAAGTGGTCATTATAGAAAAGCGGAGGAATTGATACTCTATAGTGTAATTTTTTTCTGACAAAACATGCTTACTATAGAGATATCTGAATTTTCTAAAAAAAACAGGTCCAATACTCTAATCGATAATGGAATAATATTTTTATAGAAATATTGATTCTTATAGAGGTATTTGATTTTTCTAAGAATAACAGGTCGAGTATCGGTTTGATAACTGGTTTAATAATAGATGAATAGAAAAGAAAAGAACGGCTCGCTAACGCTCACCCAAACCGCCTCTCTCTCTTGAAAAAACACAGAGTGCAACATTATCATTCCTCCCGCCAATCGATAAAGACCAATAATGCCAACAGCTGCAATTTGCCAACTTAATTCATCTAGGGGGGGGAGAGCGGCAGTGTGGGTGAGCGTTAGCGAGCCGTTCCTGTCTTCTATTTCCACAACGGCGTAAGCATTTTTCCTGGTTAAATGGACACTGGCCGAAGCACACGTGAAGGCCAAGTGGACATCAAGGAAAAATCGTTCGAAGAGGTTCCAATGAAGTTTTGAGGGTGACCGAGAAACTGAATGGGTTCTCGAGAAATGTGATATCAGAATGGGGAAGCTTGTCTCAATTCATCATAAAAGAAATCGTGTAGGACAGAAAACTTTCGTCCTCCAACCTACACGATTGTTGTTTAATCCCGAATGATGCTTAACGATTCATGTACAGGATTTTCTTGCCGTTGCAGATGTAGATTTGTCCTGACTGGAGCGTATAAACTCTCCTGCCCTGCAAGTCATAATAGATGCGGGATGCATCATCAGCGGATGATATCTCATCTATAGCGGTCACCTGCTTTTCGATAATAACGGTATTGGACGCCTCGGACTCGCCTGCGTCATAGACGGCAGTCACCCAATAGTTGCCGGGTGCAGCACCATCGATGGTGAATGTGGTCTCGCTGATTGGCTCGTCGTTAAGCAACTCGCCATCACAATAGATATCATAGCCCAACAGCGTTACCTGGGGCGCATCGCCTGCAATGGTGTAGGTGATGTCGTCAAGAAGTACAGCAAAGCCCTCTTCTGAGTTATTACGGATAGCAAAGTAGCGAGTGCCGGCGGGCAGCGTGTACTCATAACGGGTCCAGCCGTTCTCCAGCCTGATTTCACCATCGGGAAGGAGCGTGAAGTCTGAAGTCGCGGTACCAGTTGTCGAATAACGCACCTGGATATAATCATTGCGCTTACTGGTCGATGCTGTGCGGGCATAGAACGATATGGTCTGCTCGTCGCCGCTCAGTTCGGGTGAAATGAGCCAGTCGTCATTCTCGTAGCCAAAGTCGTTGGCATAGTCGGCAAAGCTAACAATCATCTTGTTTCCGCTGTGAGGTTGCCACTCGGGATGCTCGTCAAGGTCGATGAAGCAAGATGCGGGATTATATACCATAAAGGCTTGCGTCTCAGTGTTGTGTGGGATGTAGATTTCGTAACCATCGAGCTCAATGTCAATAACTCCATAATCACCAAACCATGCCTTGTCCTGACAGATCCAGTCACCATAGGTGAGGTCACCATTCTTGTAACTCTCAAAATCATCGGTGACAATCTCGTTGCCGCCATCCAATCCTTCGGGAGCAACCCACGTGAAGGTAGTCACGTCACCATCGGTAGTGTAATCCAAGTCGGTGGGAGCTGGCAGATAAGGATGGATGATTTCAATGGTGAAGGGCTCGGCCTCATCGTCGCTGGCATCCTGATCGGCACCGCAAACGATCTTGACAGTGAAGGTCTCGCTGTCGCCCCATGCGGGCAATGCAGTCACTGTGAAATTGACATTGGCGTTTTGTCCTGATTCGAGCGTGAGATTTTCTATTGTCTGTTCCAACTCCTCACCACGGTAAAGTTCAACCGAGTAAACCTCATCATTGGCTCCAGTGTTCTTCACTGTCGCATTGATGACAATCTCCTCATTGACTGTCGCGGTCTCGGGGGCGGTGACGTTGACCAGGGCCAAGTTGTCGCTCAAGCGGTTCTCTATCTTGATGTTGTCGAGCATGATGGGAGTGCGGTCGCTCACCGCATTCTCCAGGAAGGAGATGATGATGAACTCGTTGTTAATAAAGTCATTCAATGGCACCTCATACTTGATATAGCCCGACCTGGTGATGTCCTCCATACGGATAGTCTTGATGGTATGAAGGTCAAAGCCGTCGGCGGCTACTTGAACATACAGTTCGTCATCCTTGGGGTCTGTCTCGGCGAAGCCATTGTCATCGTAACTCATCTTGTTCAGATAAAAACTCAAGACAGGATTGACGGCACCGTTCATGCTGATTTTGCCAGAGAACGCCATAACCTGAGAGCCAGGAACCGAGGGGAGATATGCCAGCAAGCCGTCATCCTCGTCCTGAGAATAATAAGACCAGTCATCGCCAATTTTCCAGCCTTCACCATTAGTTCCCCAGAATCCCCAGAAGTGCGAGGGCGTGCTATCGGCAAACGATTCCTCAAATGGCAAGGTATAGTTGTCACCATAAATCATGAATGCGGTTGCAGGATAACCCAATCCAGTTGCAGACTCGGCAAAGACGGCATACTCGATCATGGACTGATCTCCCGCGTCTTGCAGGGTAATTTCCTCGTCAACATAGTTGTTGCCTGTCAGATCGGTTGCTACCCATCGGCCATTAGCGGTTTGGTAAACGGTATAAGTCACGCTGTTGTTGTCAACATAGCCGTCATAGACTCCGCGTCCTTCAGGCTGATTCCAAGAGATTACAGGATGCCCTTCGTCGTTGAGACTTACTTTCACGTTGAGTGGAGCAGAGGGATAGTCCATGCCAACCCATGCTTGTCCTGTGGCAACCGGGCCCACACCATAATTGTTGATACAAACCACCTCATAGGTTTCCATGCCAGTCTCCAGTCCGTTCTCGGTAAAGGTGAGATCCTCGCCGGGCTGCGGGTTGTCAAATGTCTTTACAACTTCACCGTCACGCATAATGTTGATGGCAGTAATGCTTTCAACAGCATCACCTGCCACGTCATTCATCGGGGCATTAAAGGCTACTGTGGCATTCAATGCGCCATTCTCACCGGCGGTAACGGTCAGATTCTCTACTTGAGCGGGAGCCTTGAGTACCAGTCCTTCGGTGACTTGGATGTCATCGATAAGGAAGAACGCGCCTCCGGCCTCGCTGGTGGCATAGAAACCAAAGTAATAGTTGCCGTCCTCGGGTACCGTAACGGTAAATGTCATGGTTCTCATCTCATCCCAATAGATAGTCGTGGTGGGCAACAATTCTGTTGTCATACCCTCTACTGTTGCGGCATTGCCCATATAGACAGCGTACTCGTCGGGCCAATAGTCGGAATAGCAGCAGACGTCATACTGGAAAGTGTACTGGCGATCGGCCTTGAGTGCGATAGCGGGCGTGATAAGCCAGTCGTCCCCATCCTTAGTACCCGTATTATAACCGGCCACTTGTCCCGATGGGCTATAGAGCCAGCAACCGCTGTCCAGTGCGGGTGTCTCGTTATTGTCGATAATGGTGAAGATATTGAATTCTTCCTCGGTGTCAAATGAAAAGTGGACAGGAACCTGATAAGCGTCACCAAACACAACACCATTAGATGTAACGGGAGCTCCCTCCACATCGTCGGCTACAGCAGTCACTTGATACCTGATAAGGGCTTGTCCATCAATGTCAACGTTGTCAACAAATTCAGTTGCCAGCAAGCCTGTAGCCACAACTTTACCGTCGGGCTGGCGAGTGATATTGTATGTAATGCGATCTGCCGAGAAATAACCACCATGAACACCGGCATTGGGCGCATTCCAGGTGATCGTTGCCTGTTTGTCTCCCGTCTTGGTCAACTGGACATTGCTCACGGGGTTAGGCTCATCGATGCCAACCCACTGGCGCAAAGTTGCTTGTTCTGCGTTACCCTCTGCATTAGAAAGGGTCACAACAAAATAACTGTAACCGGCTTTGGGAACCGTCACATTGGCACTCACTTGCTGCCCCGCTTGAGCCGTCCCTGTAGCCAGATCCTCACCGTTGACGGTAACGACATAGTCCACGGAACCCGTCAGCGGATCACCATTATAAGTAGTGGTCGGTATCGTGAAGATTACGTCGCCACTCAACTGATCATCAACAAAAGTGGCGTTAAGATCTTGTGCCTTGGCCGGAGCCCCTGCTGCGGGCACTGGCTTCATGGCATAAAGAGAAACAATTTCCTCGTTGTGGGGGAAGTAGGATACCAGCGAGGCAGCACCAGTCTCAAGATTAACCGTGTAAAGCGCACTGTCGTCATAACTGAAAACAGCAGCCCAATACAATATGCCATCGTCTGAAAAACTTGCCGACTGCAGATAGGCGGGTGACAAGCCCGTGTGGCCGATGGTTGTCAATTCACCGGTTTTCTTGTTTACCTTGACAAGGTATCCGCCCGAGGTGATGGCATAGGCCTCGCCCTTGGCGTTGACTGCGACGGCTACCAACTCTCCTTCAAGTGGTGCGATGTGGGTCACCTCGCAGGTTGAAGGTTCCATATAGCCCCATGCCACATCGCCATTGTCGTAGAAACAACCATAGGCCACGTTGTCGATAGGATCAAACGCCATGTCCGTAGCCAGAGCCGATGCGGGCTGGGCAACGTCATAAACCATTTCCCATGAGTCGGTACTATATACATAGGTATTAACCGTGAGTGTTCCCGAGAAATAGTCCTCAAAATAGGTGGTCATGTAGTAGTATTTGTCAGTGAAAAAGCCGCCACCGGCTTGGGGCACATCTTCATTTTCAAATACCTGACTGACCGTCATGGGATTAGTGGCGGCAAATGTGCATACACCGTAGGGCTCATAATAGGAGAGCCAATCCTCTGAATATAGCAGTGCGCCATAGAATGCCTGCTCTGAATTGGCTTGATTGAATACTGGCGCAAGGCGCTTGCCATTCACTTTACTCATCAGGTTAGCACCTGTGGCCGTCTTCTTGCTCTTGGGCCAGTTGGCTAACGTGGCTTTCTTGCTGTAATCGGTAAGGGCAATCTTCTGCTTGGGCTGTGTTTGCCGTTCAGATGCAGTACCGGGAAACGCTATCAGTAGCGACAGGACTGTCGCCATAGCAATCATGAGTTTCTTCCGTGATTTCATACTGTTAATTTATTAGAGTTAATACATTATTAGTTTTCCGCAAAATTACCATCATCGGCCTGACTCTTAGGTCAAAACTGCTCCTCCGCGATATTTAAATTTATAAATTTTGCACCCATTTTTCCATTTTCAATAAGGGCAATGTGGTTTTTTATCTGCACTCATGATGATTTATGTCAACTGGTGCCATTGATTATGGAATAATGAATGTATCTTTGTGACGAGAATTTAATGGTTTAAAACATGCCGAAATTTAACCGAATCAAGATATATGCGTTGTTGCTGTCGTGCCTGTGCTGCCTGCCTCTGTTTGCCAACCACAAGCAATCGACTTATCAGCGATGGATGGAAATGCCTTCCGACATATTGTTGCGCTTGGGGGATCAATACCATCATGATGCCAACTATGACAGCGCGATGGTCTGTTATACCATCATCGCTAACCGATATGGAAAAGACATGCCCCGTAACGAAAAGGCCACAATCCTCAGGGCATTGAACGAGTTGGGCGTACTCAACACCTCATGTTTCAGTAATTATACCGCTGCTTATAAGAACCTCATCAGTGCCTACGAGATTTGTCAGGAAATCCATGATGAACGAATGGAACCCTATATCTTACTTAACCTGGGCAATCTCTACAACTTGTATGAGTTCTTTTGTCCTACTGACGACGAACCCACCCAAGCAAGGCAATACTACGAGCGAAGTTTCAGATCGGCTTGCAGGACAGGTGAATGGAGCATGGCAATCAGCAGTTACATCAATTTTGCCATGTTTGAGATGCCCTATAGTGTGGGACCGGACTCAGTCCATCACGAAATGCGGCAGTGGCTCCATGACAGTATTCCCCATGATATCCCCGACTGGAATTTCACAAACCATTTCCTTGAGGGGGCAATCGCATTAATGGAAGGGCAATTTGACCAGGCCATCACTGATTTCAGCCTGATGGAAAATGAAATTGAATCTAACCCTGATCAGGTGCGCATGCAGTACATGGTGCTGACCTGTATCTCGGCTGTTCATGTGAAGCAAGGAGACTATAACTCGGCTATTTCTTGTGCTAAAAAAATCCTCATGCTTGACGGTGTTCAGGACATGGCCGACATTCAGATAGAGACCTATCGTTTCCTGTCGGAATATTACTCGCATTTGGGCGATAAGGCTCAGGCCGATCACTATCGCATGGCCTTTCTTGAAAAAAAGGAAGAGATGACAAAAAGCATTATTGGCCTGCTGCCCACGCAGTTATCACATGACTTGCAAGAGGTGAGTGACAAGATGGCAAAGATGAAGGAACAAAAACGCCGCAACAATATCATCCTTATTGCCGCATTGGTTCTGATGGGCTTGCTGGCGATCTTCTCTTTTTTTATCAAGCGCAAAAACAAGGAATTGGCGCTGAAAAATGAAGCCCTGTATAACAGAATGACCGAAATCATCCATTTCAATGAACAAAACGACGCTCTCAAGAATGTAGAGAAGTATAAAGACAGCACATTGAATGAGGAGAAAAGCCTGCTGCTGGTAGAGAAAATCAAGTCGGTGATGGCTGACAGCGCTATTATCTGTCAACCGTCGTTCACACTGCGCGACCTCGCCCAGTTGCTGGACTCCAACACGAGTTATCTGTCTCGCGCCATCAACGAGAACTTCGGGATGACTTTTACCCACTTGCTCAACCAGTACCGGGTGAAGGAGGCATGCCGTCGCATGGAGGATAAAGAACATTATGGAAATCTGACAATTGATGCCATCAGCGAGAGTGTGGGATTCAAGGCCCGAGTGACTTTCACAAAAGCGTTCAAGCAGCATGTGGGCATGTTGCCGTCAGAGTACCTCAAGGCAGTGAACACCCACCAGAACAAGATACAACAAACTGCAACCGAAGATATCAACACCGATCAGCACCCCGATTGATAGAATCCAGTTATATTGGATATCTTGTTTTATTTGACCTTCCTTTTTTGGGCGTATGCCTGGCGGTCGGCGAGGATGGCGTTGAGGTTCTGCATGGCCCAGTCAACGAGGGTATTGATGTGAGGCACAAGCGTCTTGGCGCGGTCGGTGACGCTATACTCTACCCTGGGGGGCACCTCGGCATAGACTTGGCGTGACACCAGTCCGTCGGCCTCAAGGCTCCGCAAGGTCACAGTGAGCATCTTCTGGGAGATGTCGGGAATCTTCTCGGCAATCTCTGAGTAACGCATACTGCCTCCAGCCGCGTCGAGCGTGAGCAGTATCAGCATCGACCATCGATCGCTGATGCGCGACAGGATGTTGCGTATCGGGCAGTTAGGATAATGCGGGTCGATCAATACGTCTTTCAACATGGCGCTATGTCATTTTAAGAATAATCTTTCCGCCTGCACCACCCTTTTCCAACAGGGTGTGTGCCTGGGAGATCTGTTCCATAGTGAATACTTTGCTATATAGCGGCTGGATGCCGGCCGCCTTAATGACCGCAAACAAGCGGTCGATGACTTCCTGGGTGGGGAAATTGCTAAAGAAACCCGTCAGGAACACACCGTTAGGGATGTACTTGATGGGATCGAAATTGGGTACGCTGAAGACGTTGCCCAGGATGCCCGTGTTGCACACATATCCGGGGCGGGTAACCGCAAGCAGCGAGTCGCGCAACGTGCGGGGCCCAACCAGTTCGAGCACCTTGCCTGGCTTCACGGCCAGATTCTGCTCGCTGATGTGCTCGTCGTCAATGATACAACAATCGGCACCTATCGCCTTGAGTTCATCAAATGAACGCTCGTTGCGGCAGGCAGCGATCACAGTGGCACCCATGGCCTTACCCAATTGCACGGCAGCCTTGCCCACGGTGCTTGTCGCTCCACGCACCAGCAGACGGTCGCCACCAGTGAGCAGCAGCCCCTGGGTAAGCGAACCATAGGCGGTAAAATAGGTCTCGGGTACTGCCGCCAGCGCGATCCAGTCCAGGTCGGTGTCAACCTTGAACACGTTCTTCTCGGGCAGTAGGGCATATTCGGCATAACTGCCGTTGAACGAGCGCCCCATACCACCCATCAGCGCAATGACCTTGTCGCCAACGGCAAAGCGACTGTCGCTGGCATCGGCTATCTCGCCCACGCACTCGATGCCAGGCACGATGGGTGTATTGATATAGTCGTTGTCGGCCTCGAACATGCGCAGCAGAGCCTCGCTGTGGTTCAGTCCGGCAGCATACACTTTCACCAGCACCCATCCCGGGCGAACAGCTGGAACGGGAATCTCACTGATCTGCAAATCCTCGGCCTTGCAGCAGCCGTTAATCACAATCGCTTTCATAACTCATCTAATCCAATCGAACGATGGCCTTGGCTGGGCAGTTCTCAAAGCAGTTTCCACAGTGCAGGCAATGCTCTGGCTGGATATGGTAAGGGGTTCCTTGGTCAATGCATCCCTGTGGGCAGTTGGCCAGGCAAGTGCCGCACTGGATACACTCATCAGTAATCTCGAATCCCTTTACTTCGGGCTTTGCATCGCCCATGGTGAAGTAAGCGCGGTCGATAGGACGCACTCCAAGGTTGAAATACTCGATTTGCGCGTCACGGATGCAGAAGACAAAGCCGATACTGCGGGTGTCACCGGGATAAACATTGACCAGGTAAGGCTGTTCCTCGAAGATGACATCCTTCCAATGTTCCTGTTCATCATCGGGAACGGGCTTGGCTACAGCAGACAGGCGAATCATCTCCTTGTACTTGGTTAGAGCGTGAATCTGCACATGACCGTCGCTGAGCAACTGACGGCAGAAGTTTTTGCCACGAGCCGTATAGAAATAGATGGCATCGGGTTCATAATGGACCGCCGAAATGCTGCGCACCTGCGGATGTCCGTGCTCATCAACCGTGGCAAACGAGAGAATGCCCACATAGCCGAGTTTCTTGATACATGTTTGTGCGTCCATAATTAGTTTCGTTTCAGTCAATCTGCTTCCAACACTGGGGGTCGGGAGCGTAAAAGTTCTTGGTATAACCATAGGCTACGGCAGGGCATCCACGGCAAAAGCGCAACAGCTCGCACTTTCGGCATTTCTCGAAACGCTCGTGCTGACGGTAGGCGTCCACACGCTCACCATTGAACACGTCATGCAGTTCCTCGTCGGTCGTGCCCACATAGCTCTCAAACCTGCGGCACGCCATCAGCCGACCCTCGGCAGTGATAGTAAAGTGGCAGTTGGCACAGTTGCAGCCGCCGTAGATGGTGTCGTCGTCAAGCCCCTCGGGAATGGTGAACAGTCCTTTCTCGTAGAGGAACAGGGTCCACAGGTGATCCTTGAGGTTGAAGGTGGTTCCGCTGTCCTTGTACCGCTCATAGCGTTCCCAGCATGTCTCGAGCAACTGGCGGTATCGCTGCGGCTCGATGTGCCAGCCCTGGTCGGGCGAGGTCTTGTCCTCGCTCGTCGGGCAGTAGCGCCCGAAGGCGAAGATATCAACCCCGTGCTCCACCACAAGGTCAACAATGGCGGGAATCTCGTCGATGTTGGTACCCGAGACGGTCGTCATCACTGCGCAATGCAGTCCGGCCTTGCGGATGGTGGCGATGGCCTCGAGCGTGCGGTCAAAGGAACCCGGTTTGCGGAAACTGTCGTGCGTCTCTTGCAGGCCGTCGATGCTCAACTGGTATTTGTGGCAACCCAGCGCCTTCAGCCGCCGGCACACCTCATCGGTCAGGTGGAAAGGATTTCCCATGATGGTGAACGGAATGCCACGACTGTGGACCAGTTCCAGAAAATCCCAAAATCGGCTGTGCAGAATGGGGTCGCCACCAGTGATGTAGAGATACGGCAGACGCTTCATGCGCCCGCACATGCGCTCCACATTGGCAAGCACTGCCACGAGCCTTTCCCACGGCATCTCCACCATCTTGGGGCGGTTGGGCGAGGAAAAGATGTAGCAGTGCTTACAACGCTGGTCGCATTCGTCAGTGATGTGCCACTGAAATGCGAAATAGTCCATGCCTCTCTTATTTGTCGCCAGCACCGCAAGCGCTGCCGCAAGCAGCGGGCTTCTCCTCGGCGGGCTTGTCGGCGGCTCCACAGGCACTGCCACATGCAGCGGGCTTCTCCTCAGCGGGCTTATCGGCTGCTCCGCAAGCACTGCCGCAAGCGCTACCGGCTTCGGCTCTCATCACTCCCTGTGCGCTCTGCGCAAAATTCATGTCAACTCGTTTCATTGTGATTTGTAATTAAATGATAAATAATACTAACTATTCTATTGTTTCGGTAGCAAAGTTACGAATAGTTTTCATATCACAAAAGAACATGACAGAAAGTGCGTCACTTACCTTTAAGTTAGAATTGGCATAATCAGACACTTATAAAACGCAAAGTTTGTTTTTCTTAACAATACCTGATGCTCTCATTACTGAAGGATTGCTCTTCTTGACGATGCCAAGGAGCATATACCCAAATACATCTTTGTATCATTGCTGAAACGATAGACATTTTCCCAATCTATAAAACCGCCCTCTTCTCATTCTTACATTAAACCCTTATATGTAAGAGAATTAGACAACATTTTTTATTAACAATTAAACTAACATTTACAAGCAAAACAGAGAGAAGACAATGAACAATTTACCAAAACTCGTCATGGCCTTATTCGCATTGAGTTCTGTGGTCGATATCGCAGAGAAGATCCACAATTGGGGCCGTGACAAGAAGAACGA
>JAFTFA010000291.1 GCA_017449785.1 Muribaculaceae bacterium
AGCACCTGTTGGCATTGATCACTTTCTTGCTCCTGGCATCGACAACGATGGCAATGATGTGCAAGTTGTCCTTGTTCTGGACCAGGGAGGGATTATTTAAATTGCTGAGCGTGAAGGTGTAGCTGTAATTGTAGTCATAATAAGCCTCGATGTCCGAAGGCAGGCTGTTGTTGATGACGCCGCTGGTTCCGATAAGCACGTCGTTGAAGTGGATGCCGCTAACCGATGATCCCTTGCGCACCCAATCGCGCAGGTAAGGATCATTGGAATAAGCCGTGTAGCCCGAGTAATAGTTCGACTGGTTCCAGGAAGAGCCCGAGCCATACAGGTCATCGGCGATGAGCATCACCTCGACAGCATAGGTTGCGCTCTGCTTGGCGGTGGTGAAATAGCTGGTCACATACACTGCAATGTCGGTCCTGTCGGCACTTGTCCACTGGGCCGTAACGTCAACACCAGCGATGGCTTCAAGGGCCGCAAACTGATTCATGGCGTCGATAATGCCGGCCGCTGTGTTCCCGAATCCGTAATAAGGATCGACTTGGGATGTCCTGTCGATGTAGGCCGAAGGATAGCCGGAAATGGAATTGGGATAACTTGTTGTGATTTGCATGGCGTCACCATTGTGATAGGCTACGCCAATGAAGTCTTCGCCAAACTCTTGGCTCAATAATTCCATACCGACGAGTCCTCTCACACACCAGCCGCACCAAGTGCCGGTATATTCCTCAATGAGTGGACGGTGAACGGGCACGCTATTCTCTCTGGGTTGGCCGACTGCTGCAGTTGTTGCCATCAACCCTGCGGCAAGAGTAAAAAAAAGAATTGATTTTTTCATAACTTGAATTTTTTTTAAACGGTTATTGATTTTGGAATGAACACTAAAAGATGATCAAGTGGGTAAAAACCGGGTGGTTTTCATTACTTTTACCGCCCGGTATTGCTGCATTTTTTGGGAAGAAGCGCTAATAGCTTTGGGCAAAAGCCATTAACGCTTCTTGAAGTAGAAATGTCTTAAATAAAACGCTGATTAGTCGAGCTTGTGGATGATGAGACCCGAACGCAGCTTGGGCTCAAACCAGGTGGCCTTGGGAGGCATGATCTTGCCACTGTCGGCAATGTCGATGATCTGCTTCATGGTCACGGGATAGAGGGCCAGAGCCATCTTCATCTCACCGCTGTCAACACGCCGCTTCAACTCGCCCAGGCCGCGGATACCCCCGACGAAGTCGATGCGCTTGTCAGTACGCAGGTCGGTGATGCCCAGAATATCGCGCAGGATGTAGTCGCTGCTGATGGTCACGTCGAGCACGCCGATGGGATCGTTGTCGTCATAGGTGCCTTCCTTGGCGGTCAGCGAGTACCACTTGCCGGCCAGGTAGAGCGAGAAGTTGTGCAACTTGGCGGGCTTGTAGATCTCGGTGCCCTTCTCCTCGACGATGAATTTATCGCTCAGCTTCTCAAGGAACTGCTCCTCGGTATTGCCGTTCAGGTCAACGACCACGCGGTTGTAGTCCATGACCTTGAGGTGTGACTGCGGGAAGCATACTGCCAGCAGGTAGTTGTACTCCTCGTTGCCAGTGTGGTTGGGATCGGCCTTGGCCTTCTCCTCACCCACGTGGGCAGCGGCAGCAGTGCGGTGGTGACCGTCGGCGATATAGAGATAAGGAATCTCACCGAACTCCTTGGTGATGGTGTCGATGGTCTCCTTGTCCTTGATGACCCACAGGGTGTGGCCGATGCCATCCTCGCTCACGAAGTCATATTCGGGAGTGGTCTGGGCCGTGCGGTCGATGATGTCCTCGAGGATGCTGTTATCGGGGAATGCCAGGAATACCGGCTCGATATTGGCATTGTTGATCTCGATGTGGTGCATGCGATCAGCCTCTTTCTCACGTCGTGTGAGCTCATGCTTCTTGATGCGGCCGGTGAGGTAATCCTCAACACTGGCACCTACTACAAATCCGTATTGCGTGCGGCCATCCATGGTCTGAGCATAGATGTAGTAGCAATCCTGGTCATCCTGTACCAGCCAGCCCTTGTCCTGGAACTTCTTGAAGTTCTCAACGGCCTTGTCATAGACCTTGGGCTCATGCTCGCCTGTGCCGGGCTCGAAGTCGATTTCGGGCTTAATGATGTGATACAGACACATCTCATTGTCGCCAGCCTCGGCGCGTGCCTCTTCACTGGAGAGAACGTCATAGGGCTTTGAAGCTACTTTTTCTACATACTCTTTGGGCGGTCTAACGCCACGGAACGGTTTTACTTTAGCCATGATAAATTAACGGTTTTAAAAGTGTTAATAGGTTATCGTTAAACAATTTATTGTCGTTTTTTAGTCTTACCGGAAGCGCCATCGCTGCTTGAACTCTGGCGGGTTCGCTTCAACTTGCGGGCACATGTGCTGCACGTGCCATACACATAGAGGCTGTAGTGATCGGTATTGAAGGCGTTGAATCGCCTGGCATTCATGAACGACGCGAAATTGGGATCACGCACCTCCTTGACCTTACCGCAGGAGGTACAAAT
>JAFTFA010000292.1 GCA_017449785.1 Muribaculaceae bacterium
ACTCTCCCGTGCGCACGATGGCGCGCTCGCCGCCCTTGATGCGGCTGTCCATGCTGCGCGGCTTGCTCAGGCCGCCCAGCCATGTGGTGAAAGTGCGGTAGATAGAGAAACGGTTGGGGCTGACCGATGCCCAGCCCATGAACTCGTCGGGCTTGTTGATCTCGGGGATGATGGTGATGTGGCGGTAGGGGGCGCGCAGCCACTGGTCGGCCTCAACTTTCACGCCCGTGAGCACGTTGCCGCTGATGATGCGGCTCTGGGCTATGTTGGTCAGCTCGTTCTTGAGCACCGTCTCCAGGTCGGCGCCCATCACCGTGCTGACGTAGCGCGGCTGCTGCACCATCTCGCCGTCGACGGCAACCACGGTGTCGTGGCTCACCTTGCCGGTGGTGAACAGCTCACCGATGCGTGCCAGCGTGACGATGTCAAGCGTCCAGACGGTTTCGCCCTTGTTGACGGGGGCTGTGTTGGCAGCCTGCACGCCGGCATTGCCGGCGGGGTGGGGACCGACGAAGGTGGTCACCGTGGCACCGGGGGCGTCGATCTGCTGGCCCTCGCGCACGCCGATGTAGACTTTGCCCTGGGCAATCTGGCCCAGCACCTCGGCACCCCGGGCGACATACTTGCGCTTGTCACCCAGGACCAAGTCCAGGTCAGGAGCCAGCGGAGCCGAGTCAAAGGCGGTCACAAACACGTCGCGTGGAGCAACATCGGGCACGGGCACCACATCATAGGGGCGCTGTCGCAGCATGGCCCACAGTCCCGAATCGAGCAGCACCTGCATGGGGGAGCGCTTCAGGTCGTGGGAGACTGTTTCGTTGCCGCCGTCGGGGGCGATGATGATGGCGTCGATGTGGCGGCGCTCGCCGCGGCGCACCTCCTTGACCGTGCCGCTGACGGGAGCAACAACCTTGATGGCCTCATAATTCTTGTCGTGGTAGAGGGGCTCGCCGGCAATGACGTGTTCACCCTCTTTCTTTTCCATGCGGGGTATAATCCCGTGGAAATCATCGGGAACGACAGCAACACTCTGGGGCTGCCCCGTTGCGGCAATGGCATTGTCGCTGATGGCGCCCACAAGGTGGATGTCGAACCCTTTCTTGAGTCTTACAGTTGCCATGATATGTGATGGGTATTGGTTATATTATAAATAATGTGTCGCAAAGGTACGAAAAAAGAATTAATAAATGAGTCCCCGATGACCTAAAATGATGACTTTTGTTCTCTAAGTCGCTTTGGCCCCGAGTGCCTGACCACTCAATTCGGTGGGAGGGAGCAACCGCCAGGTCACCAAAACGGGTTGCAAAAGTCCATTGTTAATAAAAAAACGTGAAAAAAATCCTTTGAATTGCGGTGTTTTCAAATATTTGTGATAAATTTGCGTTAATTTTTTGAGCAAAATGGCCTCATCTAAGTGCCCAAGGGGTCGCCATTTGCAGTGAAATTTATTGTGTTACAATGGCTTGCGCTTATACCTCGCAAGTCGGTCGTTGCGCAAAACCATGAGTTGAAAAACCAAACTTTAATAACTAAATTTATAATTTTATTAATTCATTTTTAAAACAGTTTTAAATTATGGCTGAACAAACAAACATTCAGAAGCCACAGACCGCTGCCAAGAAAGACGTGAGCAGCAACGTTAGTGGTATCAAGAGCGCATCGCTTGTTATCGTCGTGTGCTTAGCTATTGCAATCCTTTTCTACCTGTTCGTTCTCGGTGCACCGAGTAACTTCAAGGATGCTGTCAACAAGGAAGGTCCCATCAACCTGCTGGGTACCGTTTACAAGGGCGGTGTAGTTGTGCCTGTGCTGATTACCTGCTTCCTGACTGTAATCGTTCTCTGTGTTGAGCGCTGGTTTGCTCTGGCCAAGGCTAAGGGTAAAGGTAACACCACCAAGTTTGTCGAGAACGTGAAGGCTGCCCTGCGCAACCACGATCTCGCCAAGGCTGAGGACCTGTGCCGTCAGCAGAAGGGTACTGTGGGCGCTGTTGTTTATGCCACCCTGCAGAAGTACAAAGAGATGGAGAAGGACACCGTCCTGAGCAAGGAGCAGAAGGTTGCTTCGATCCAGGCTACCCTCGAGGAGGCTACCGCCCTGGAGATGCCCGCCCTGCAGCAGAACCTGCCCGTTCTGGCAACCCTGACCACTCTGGGTACCCTGATCGGTCTGTTCGGTACTGTGTTGGGTATGATCAAGTCGTTCCAGGCTCTGTCCGCATCGGGCGCTCCTGACTCGACCGAGCTGTCGACCGGTATTTCGGAGGCACTTGTGAACACCGCTCTCGGTATCGCAACTGCTGCCCTCGCTCTTATCGCTTACAACTTCTACACCAACAAGATCGATAACATGACCTATGCTATCGACGAGCTTGGCTTCGCAACTGTTTCTACTTTCTCCGCTACTCACTAATTGTTGGTTAGCAGCTGATACTATTTAATCGTTTTTTAAACAAACAGATTAAGGTAATTTAGAAATATGGGAAAAGTCAAAATCAAAAAGAAAGAGACGCGCATCGACATGACCGCTATGTCTGATGTGACGGTGCTTCTGTTGACTTTCTTCATGTTGACTTCTACATTCCTTCAGAAAGAACCCGTGACCGTGATCACGCCTCCGTCGGTATCGGAGGAGAAGGTTCCCGATGCTAACCTGTTGTCAATTCTTGTCAGCCCCGAGGGCAAGGTCTTCCTTGAAGTGCTCGGTAGCAAGGACTCGACAATGAGGAGCGAGACGGTACGTGCCGACTTGCTCAAGAATATGGTCGCCGAGTACAAGAAGACTCATCCCAGTGCAAACCTCGCGTTTACCAACAAGGAGATTGAGACCTTCTCAAAGCTGAA
>JAFTFA010000293.1 GCA_017449785.1 Muribaculaceae bacterium
AGTATAGCGAGAGCCTCAATTACGTTTATCCCCTGGGCGTGACGGCCGTGATTTTTGCCATTGCGGCCTTCTTTGACATGGGTTACCAGTGTGCCAAAGACACCAAGCGCACCCTGCCCGCCATTGTGCTGGCCGCTATCGTCAATGTGGTGCTCAACTTCGCCCTCATCAAGCACATGGGCGTGTATGGTGTGATCATCACCCAGCTGGTGACCTATCTGGTGCTTGTCATCTATCGCTGGCATGACATGAAGCGGTACTTTGTGCTCAAGATCAGCCGGCGTGTCATTGTGCCCGTGGCGGTCATCGTGTTGAGTGCTTTGCCCTTCTATTTCAGTTCAGGAGCGTGGTTTGATCTGCTCTTCATGGTCATCGCGTTGGGTACGATCTTCTGGTCGTGCGGCAAGGAAACACGCGCCATGTTGATGGCAAAAATCAACAAAACGATTGCAGCCACAAAATAATTGGGCTTTATACTCGTTTATAGTAAAAACGAAACATTTTTATTGAACCGTATGAAATCAAGATTACTTATAGTGCTGATTGCTGCGGCCACGTTGCTGTCATGCACTTCAAGCAAGGAGAATACCCTTGCTTACTTCAAGAATCTGGGTGATGCGCCTCATGGCGTGTTGCCTGGTGCCAAAGGTGATTATGAGATCCGCCTCCAGCCCGACGACGAGCTGGTCATCTCGGTTACCTCGGCGATACCCGAGGCCACAGCGGCCTATAACCTGCCCATGAACAATCCTGCCACCCGTGGTGCCTATCTGGTACAGACTCAGGCCCGTTCCCAGACCTATCTGGTGGACAATCAAGGCTATATCATGATGCCCGTGCTGGGACGCGTAGCCGTCGGCGGCAAGACGACCGATGAGGTGAGGGATTACATCACCACCCAGGTGGCCAAGGAGGTGAAGGACCCCTTTGTGCGTGTCGAGATCGTGAACTTTGGCGTCGATGTCCTGGGCGAGGTGAAAAATCCTCATCGCGTTGTCACCGGCCAGCAATACTTCACTTTGCTTGATGCCCTGGCTGCCTGTGGTGACTTGACCGAGTTTGCCCGTCGCGACCGCGTCTATGTCATCCGCACCGAGAACAACCAGCGCACCTATCACCGTATGGACCTTGCCGACAGTGAGATCTTCAATTCTCCTTACTTCTACTTGATTCAGAACGACGTAGTGTATGTTGAACCCAACCAGATCCGCATCGACAATTCCAAGTATAACCAGAACAATGCCTTTAAGCTCTCGGTCATCTCGACCATCGTGAGCAGTGTCTCGGTCGTTGCATCGCTCGTTATTGCACTGGCTCGATAAACCTATCACTACAGTTACAACACAACATGGCAAAATTCAATACTCCGCCCACCGCCCAGCAGGAAGAACAGATTATCGACTTCAGCGCCTTTGTGCGCAAGTACTCGCGCTACTGGTGGCTTTTCCTGTTGTCGCTCATCGCTTGCATGTCGCTGGCATTTGCTTATCTCAAGTATGCCAAGCGCATTTATAATGTCAAGGCTGTGGTCCTCGTTTCCCAGGATGACAACAGTGCTGGCGCCGGTGCCAACCTGCTCAAGAGCATGAAACTCATGGGCCAGGGCAGCAAGGTCGATGACGAGATGCTCGTCTTCTCGTCCCAGGAGCTCTGCACCCAGGTGGCCAAGCAGCTCAAGCTCAACCGCTCCTATATCGAGGAAAAAGAGTGGTACAAGCCCGATAAGGACCACTACAACACCTCGCCCATTGAGGTGCTCGCACCCGAGGAGATGTTTGACACCCTCTCGTCGGTGAACTTCAAGATTGACGTGGACAAGAAGGGACTGGCCCACATCAAGGCCAAGCACAGTAAGGATGTGCTGGCCGACCTCAAGGGCGTCACGTTGCCCGCAACGGTCAAGACGAGCTATGGAACCTTTGCCATCCAGACGACCAAGCGTTTCAAGCCCGGTAAGGCCTGTCACATCAAGGCTAGCCTCTATGGCAACCAGTACCGCGGCGAGACCTTGAACCGCCGCATCAAGGTGAAACTTGCTACCAAGAAGTCTAACGGTATCAACCTGACGATTGCCGAGAGCAACAAGTCGCGTGGTATCGACATCCTGAACAAGCTCATGGAGCTCTACAACGAGCGTGGACAGAAGGAGAAGGACGAGGAGGCCATCAACACCGCCAAGTTTATTGACGAGCGTCTGGCACTCATCTACAAGGGCTTGACCAGCAGCGAGGCCGACATCCAGGCCTACAAGCAGAGGAACAACATCTCGGACGCAGAGTTGCAGCTCAAGTCCTCAATGGCCAAGCAGGAGATTGCCGAGCGTGCCATCATCAAGCTGGAGACCAACAAGCAGTTGCTGGGCATGGTCAAGGATTTTGTGACCAATCCTGCCAACAAGCACGCCTATATCCCCTTTGACGTGGATTCCAGTGCCGCTTCGGGCTCGATCAAGGCCTATAACAACCTGCTGGCCAAGCGCCAGGAACTTGAACTGTCGGCAAGGGACAACAACATGACCATCAAGCAGATTGACCAGCAAATCGAGACCATGCACAACAATGTGCTGCATGGCTTGAATACCTCAATAAGGGGCGTGGATGTGCAACTCAAGAGGATGTATGCCCAGGCCAACCAGTCATCGGGCGACATGGACAAGCTGCCGTCGATTGAAAGGGAGACCCGCGAACTGTATCGCCAACAGGGCATCCAGAACACGCTCTACACCTTCTTGTTGCAGAAGCGTGAGGAGAATTCTCTCGTCCTGGCTGCTACCACGCCTAAGGGCAAAATCGTCGATCACGCCTATGCCGAGACGGCTCCTATCAGCCCCAACCGCCTGTTCACTCTCGCGATTGCCTTCATGATGGGACTGTTGCTGCCGCTGTTGCTGGTTTATCTGAAGGACCTGTTCACCACCAAGTTCTCCAACCAGGAGGAACTGGAGGAAATCTCCCAGGTGCCCTTCATCGGCCACATCCACCACAACCGCCACAACACCCAGCTTGTCGTCAAGGATGGCAAGACATCGTCCATCGTGGAACTGTTCCGCTATGTGCGCAACAACCTGCAGTTCCTGCTCAACAAGGAGGACGACAAGGTTATTCTGGTCACCAGCAGCGTCAGTGGCGAGGGCAAGTCGTTTATCAGCACCAATATCGCCTCGTCGTTTGCCCTGCTGGGCAAGCGCGTGGCCCTCGTCGGCATGGATATCCGCAATCCCAAGCTGGCCCAGATACTCAACCTCAACGAGATGCCCGGCGTGACGTCCTACCTGTCGCGCAGCGATGTATCACTGGCTCAGATTGCACAACCTTGCAGTGAGGTCAAGGGCCTCGACGTGTTTGTCGGCGGTGCCATTCCGCCCAACCCGTCGGAGCTGCTGCTGGGCGACCGCGTGAAGGACTTCTTCCGCGACCTGCGTGAGCAGTATGACGTGATTATCGTTGACTCGGCTCCCGTGGCCCAGGTCAGCGACACCTTCGCCCTGGACAAGTATAGCAACGCTACCGTCTATGTGACGCGCGCCAACTATACCCGCCGCAACCTTGTCAAGTTCATGAACCGCATCGCTGCCAACAAGCAGTTGAAGAACATGTGCGTCGTGCTCAATGACACCAAGCCCAGCAATGACAATACTTACGGCTACGGTCAGAAGAACAACAATGACGAGTAGTGTCTGGCTCAGATGAGGGGTTGACGCATGGATCGAGTGCTCATATTCGTGACCTTGGGCTTCGCGCTGATGTTTTTCATCATTCGCGAGGGCACTCGCATGACCAAGGTCCGGTTATATGAGATCATCATTGCGGTCTACACTTTCTCTTGCTGTTTCTCTCGCATGTATATCCCCTTGTTCAACCTGGGCGATGACTCGGGAGGATCCTTCGGCCCCAGCCTGGCGATATGGCCTTTCTATGCCATGTCGCTCGTGTTGATATGGATTATTGCCCGCGACAAGCGATGGCGTATCCGTCGTCCCAACATCTGGTTATTCTTTGTCTTGCTGGCTTATGCTGGCTATACGCTGGCAAACCCCTATAATGCCTACCGCATGTACACGGTCATCGAGGTGTTCTATCTTCTCAGCTTTGCTGTGTTCATGTACCTGTTTGCCAACAGTTTCTCGGTCAAGAGTGTTATCCGTGGCATCTACATGGGACTGGTGGCTACGGTGGTGCTCAATTTCCTGTTGTCCATCTGTTACCCGGTGCTCAACATGGAGGGCGTCATCAAGCTCTATGACAGCGAGGCGGCGACACGAAGCGACGAGCGCGTGGGAGCTGTGGCGACAATGGGCCACCCCAACGTGCTGGGAACCTATGCGTCCTACTACTTTGTGTTCTTTGCAGCATGCTTTGTCACGGCATACAAGCGCCAGCTGAGTGCCGTGTGTGCCGGCATGGCGTTTCTCATCATTGTCATGACTGCGAGCCGCAGTGCGTTGATGGCGTCGATAGTGGCCCTGGTGGCAATTGTCGTGTTCTATATCTATCGCCGCTACAAGCTACTCAGTTTCCAGAGCGTCCTCAAGGGCATCATTCCGCTGGGCATCTTCATCGCTTTGCTGCTCACGGGGCCATTGAGCTTCCTGTTCAGCGATGTGGAGGACCTGGACGAGATGACGACGTCGCGCCTGATGCACTACTACTGCGGCTATGAGATATTTGAGGACCATCCGTTGATCGGCGTGGGACTGAATGCCCACTTGAATTATCTGGCCGAGAATGGATCGGCGATGATGTTTGAGCAGATCTTTGACATGACCGACTTGTATCAGCCCGAGGAGTTCATGTTCTCCAACCCGATCCACAACATCTGGATCATCCTCATCGATGAACTGGGGCTTGTTGGTTTCCTGCCGCTGCTTGGCTTTGTCATCTGGTATATAGCTACCTTCAAGCGGCGGACGCGCTCATCCCGCAACCGTTATTACAACATCTTGAACATTTCGGGGTTGGGCGTGGCGTGTTGCTGGTTGGTTCAGGGCAACAGCGACTGGGCGCCCTTGACGCCTCAAGTCCTGAATTTGTCACTCATGTTTGTCGTTCTCTCGTTGAACCGTCACTATGCTGCCGAGGAGCATCCCGAATTTGAATCGGTTGAAGCCTACAAGCGTCGCATGCGCGCCGCCGAAGCCTCCGACGAGGCCATCGAAGTTGTACCCACATGAGAACTGCATCCCGGCACATATTGTTTCTTGCAACCGAGTATGATGCCCCGGGGATGCGCCCCTATGCCCGCAACATTATCAATGCCCTGTGGCAAGAGGGCGACCATGTGCTTGTCGTGACCCGTTATGGGGCCGACGCCCAGGCTTTCCCCGACATTCCAGCCGAGAACGTCATGTGGATTGACTATCCCACAGGCAAGGTGAACAAGGCATTGTTCCGCTTTCATCCCGCCAGTGTGCTTTGTGCCATCAACAGCCTGGTGGAAAATGAAGACATCAGCCTGATTTACAGCCTGACCGAGGAAATCATCCTGGCCGACAGCATCCGCTCGTTGCTGCGTCACATTCCTGTGCTCTATACCGTCCATGATGCCAGATTTCATGACTACAAGACTAGCAATCCCATCCAGTGGCTCAAGAACAGGATCATTATCGCCCGCCCGCAGCGCTTGATGCTGTCCCGTACCGTCAACCAGGTGACCAACAGCCGCGAGCAGCAGGACTACATCTTGCAGCGTTTCCCTTACCACAAGGTGCATTATGCCCCTTTTCCCACGCTGGTAAATGATGCCATTGCCCGGGGCGGCAAGCAGGTGGAGGAGTTGAAGGAGGTCGCCGACGGGTACATCCTGTTCTTCGGCACGTTGCATCTCTACAAGGGAGTTCATCTGCTCTATGACGCCTATCTGTCTCACCCCGGGCTGCAGGAGCGTCCGCTGGTCATAGCAGGTTCTCGCAGCATCTACTTCCCGCGTCGTCATGATGAGCGAGGGGTCACATTCATCAACCGCTATATTGACGACAGCGAGCTGGCCGATCTGTTCGGACGGGCCGCTGTGGTCGTGTATCCCTACATCTCGGCGACCCAGAGCGGTGTGACCAGCATTGCCAGCTATTATGGCAAGCCGATGGTGTTGAGCGATATACCTTTCTTTAAACAGACGTGCGAGGGCTGCCAGGGCATAGCGTTCTTCCATTGTGGCGATGCCGACTCGCTGGCGGACGCAATGATTCGTTCGCTGCAATCCCCGACCTCTACCCGTGAGTTCTATGATCGGGAGTACACCCTTGAAGCCCTCCGCTCCACGCTCGATGCAATTGTCTCTGACATCTGATGACTCAGTTTGGCTGATTGAGAAATAAACATTACCTTTGCCTTTCAGTCTAATAATCCAAAATGAAATGGCTATGAAACAGCAGATTTTGAAATACGCTTGTCTTGTCGCGCTCGCATGCCTGACTGTCCTTATGGGCCAGGCGCGCGTCATTAACATCGATGTAGACCGCATCAAGGGCGACCTCACGATGCAGCTGCGTGACCAGTGCAGCCGAGCAGGCTATAACGATACAGTGGTAATGAACTTCGGCAAGGGCACCTACACGGTCGAGGGTACCATCCGCCTGCAGTGCCACACGGTCATCAAGGGCGCAGGTCGCTCCCTCACGACCATCCTGCTCGACAAGGGCTCTGACCGCAACGGCTTCAAGGCCTTTACCGATGATACCTACTTCCGCATCACTGGCACGCTCAAGAACCCCATCAGCCTCTCCATCAGCGACATCAGCTTCAGACTCAAGGAGCACAAGGGCATCTGGTGGGGCGAGAAGGGTAAGGAACTGGAGCGCTATGCCGTGAAGGTCCATCATGCCGACCCCGTGACCATCAACAACGTGGACAGTTACATGGCCGATGCCCAGATCACCAACTTTGACCTCCACGTGTGCTCCAATGTCACGGTGACCAACTGCAACCTGACCAATTACAACAACAGCCTGACGGGCGGCTGCCTGTGGATTCGCGGTGAGATGCACAACATCAACATCCGTGACAACAAGTTCTACAAGTATGGCAAGGACGAGACCCTGGGCATCTTTGACCGATTGGTGGACAACACCAGCAAGTATATCCGTGGCAAGGCCAAGCGCACCAACATCATCGTCGAGAACAACGAGTTCCACTATGGTGATTACAAGGGCAGTAACAAGAAGGATCCCGAGGCCTACTGCGGCATGCTGTTTACCTTGATGACCGACCACAAGCAGAGCAGCGACAAGTGCCTGACGAGCAATTTCCACCTGCGCGGCAACAAGTTCTACATCAGTGATGTGACCACACGTTGCATGTACATCGGCTTTGACCCTGCCGACGAGCACCACGACATCTACATCGAGGACAACGAGATTGTCAATAGCGACATCGGCCGCGACTATGCCTACTACCACAAGGACATCGAGATCCATGACCTGAGCTCCTGTGGCGACACCATCCGTGTCAACGGCAACAAGGTCAGGAACCGGGCTCTTGTCCTCAACAGCAGCGGCAACACGGGCTACATGTTCATGCAGACGCGCGGCGGCATCGTCCGTGCCGATGGCAACCAGATCGTCAACGAGGTGACGACCAACCGCAAGAACGGCAAGCCCTATGGCGTGCAGCTCGTGTGGTGCCAGGAGGAGGGCGGCAATCTCACGCTCACCAACAACGTGTGCAAGGGCCTGGCCTTTGTCGCCTATGTGGGCGGTGGTGACGGCACCCCGCTGTTCACCCTTAATGCCCGCAACAACTACTTTGAGGGCGACACCCGCATCTACAGCCACAAGGTCAAGGAGATGCACCTGAATTTCACGGGCAACACGTTCAAGAGCAGCAATGCGACCTTCTTCTTGCAGGAGTTCCCGCCCAGGGGACAAGTCGTGTTCAATTACAACGACGTGACCGTCACCCCGGGCCGTGGCCAGTTCATGAGCCACTGGGGGAAAAACGATACCCGGTCGATGCGTTTTGACCTGCTGGAAATCAAGGGCAACAAGTTCAAGGGCGTCAACAGCGAGAAAGACCTGTTGCGCAACATCACCAACGTGCGCAAGCGCAAGGTGAGCAGCAACTCGATCAACCGATAAAACAGCTTCCCCGTCGAGCGATGAAAGAGAGAATACCGCAATTAGACTACCTCAAGGGCATCTTCATCCTGCTGATGGTGATCTTTCACCTGGCGCTGGTCGAGGAGACCTATCCCGTGTTGCGCGAGGCGGTCTATACGTTCCACATGTCGGCCTTCCTTATCATCTCGGGTTATCTGGCCAATGTGGACAGGCCGCTTGGCAAGTTTTGCCACAGCCTGTTGCGGCTTGTCGTCCCCTATGTGATCTTTGAGTCGCTCTATATCCTGATGCAGTATTACGTCGGCGGCAGCCTGGGAGCCCACAATGCCATCAGTAATCTTACCGTCACCGATTTCTTACTGCGCGTCGCCACGCAGCCCACGGGCCCTTACTGGTATATCCACACGCTGGTCATCTGCCTGGCCGTCTATTGGCTCATCTACCGCGTCCTGCATCTTGACGGCATCGGCGGTCTGGCCATCATGGGTGTCATCCTTTACGGGCTGTCGCTCGTGATCGAGGGGCTGGACTGGAGCAATGTGATCTACTTCATGATCGGCTTGTTCATCATGCGCTGCGGCAAGACCTTCATGGGGGTGATCACCCCGTCGTGGCTGGCGATCGTCCCGCTCGTCGTCCTGTTCTGGTTCCCCGAGAATTATGACCGTGGCACCCTGGCGGGTGTCGCCATCACTGTGCTGGTCATCAGCCTGTTGCTGGCATTGTATCCCTATTGTGGCCGCGTCGTGAGCGGGACGTTGGCCTACATCGGGCGTAACTCGCTGGCCATCGTCATTTTTTCGCCCATTTTCACCCTTGCCACCAAGCAGGTGGCACCGTTCTTTAGTTTCGATTCCACAGCCCTCAGCTTCATGGTAGTAGCTCTGGTCTTTATCGTCGTGGCGTGTCTCGTCTGTGCCTGGTTGGCGGACACACTGCGGCTCAGCCGTTTCATTTTCTTTCAGGACCGTTTCTATCGTCCCAGGCAGATAGATTAAATGATTTCATCGAATGAGAATATCCAGCCTATTAACCCGAGCCCTTTTAGTTGTCCTGTCATCGTTTTGCGTGGCAATAAATGTTGATGCCTATAGTTTTGAGGTCAATGACATCTACTATCAGATCAATGCCGATAACCCGTCTGAGGTGAGTGTGACCTATGCGATGAAATATGATGATGGAGCCAATGATTACTCCGGCTACTGCGATGATGTGGTCATCCCCGAGACGGTAACCCACGAGGGAAGCACCTATACCGTTACTGCGGTCAATGATCATGCATTCTATGGTAGCCGATGGCTGTCTAGTGTGTCACTTCCTGCCACGGTGAGGTCGATCGGCGCATCGGCATTTCAGTACTGCCCCATGTTGGCCAGCGTCAATTTGCCCGAAGGTCTTGAGTCCATCGGCGATTGCGCTTTCTATCAGGACTCATTGTTGACGACCATCAATATCCCGAGTACGGTTAAGAGCATTCAAGGCCGTGCCTTTGCCGAGACCGGTTTAACCAGTGTTACTATTCCGGCATCGACAACTGTGATTCACGCGATGTGCTTCAGAACTTGTCAGCATCTTGAAAGCATCATAGTAGAGGCCGGGAACCCCGTTTATGACTCGCGTGGTGATTGCAATGCGGTCATCGAGACTGAAACCGATGTCCTCCTGCTCGGTTGCAAGGGCACGGTCATTCCACCAGATGTGACTACTGTCGGCCCAAGTGCATTTGCCTATCTGAATACTTTGGACGAAATCTCTGTTCCCGCGTCGGTTCAGGTGATTGGCGCTCATGCCTTCTTTGCCTGCCGGGGGCTTAAACGTGTAGAGTTGCACGATGGCCTCACCTCCATTGATGATTATGCGTTTTATCTGTGTACATCATTGAGCCAGATTCACATTCCAGCCACGGTGACGGACATCTGCGAGTCGGCCTTCTGGCATTGCGAGTCATTGGCGGGAGCATTGTCCATTCCTCCACTCGTCACGACGATCAATAATTCTACATTCAGCGGTTGTGAATCCTTGACAGGCATTAGGATTCATGATCAGGTAACCATGATCGGCGATTTTGCCTTTACCGGTTGTAAAGGCCTGACCAGTGTCCAGATAGGCTCATCGGTGACCGATATCAATAAGCTCGCATTCTCCAGTTGTGATGATTTGACAAGGGTCATCTGTTTGGCCGAGGTCCCTCCCGTGTTCAATGGACAGTGGCCGATAGAGTGTTTCAGCAACATGGCTCATCTCAAGGCGACATTATATGTGCCTCAAGAGTCGTTGAGGCTCTATAGAATGGCTAATGGCTGGAATAGCTTTAATAAGATCGTCGGGATTGATCCCGCGTCAATAACCTGTGATGTGAATGACGATGGCGAGGTCAGTGTCAGTGACATCAACATGGTGCTTGATGCCATCCTTTGTCATCATGGTGACTGGACAAGTGATGCCAACAGGGATCATGAGGTAAACATGGCTGATATCAACTTTATCCTTAATCAGATTCTCGGTTCAAGCGAATGACAAGCCGCATGAACTTTAGTGTCCGCGTGGGGCAATAAATTCCCCTGAATTTCGTTTTTTTTTATAAAAAGACCCAATCAACCTCTATGTCATGAAAAGAAGCCTGTCATTTCTCACCCTGTTGTTGTTGATGTCACCGTTCATGCACCTGCACGGACAGTCAGGATTGCGGCCGCGCGGTGATGTGAACCGCGATTGGGAAGTCACCATCGCCGATGTCAACGGGCTGACAGATGCCATCATTGCGGGCACGCATTACAACTCATTCTATACCTACGACCACGACATCAACGGCGACAAGGAAATCAATATCGCCGACGTCAATCTGCTCATCGATGCCCTCCTGGGGGATGAGTTGGCCCCGATGCCATCTTTCTCGGGCACGGTGCCGGTGCTCTATATCAATACCGAGGGTCACCGCGACATCACAAGCAAGGAGGAATACCTGCATGCCGACTGGTGGCTGGACGCGATGGGCATTGATGGCTATGAGTCCTTGGGCTCTGCTGAACATCCGTTGGGGATGCTTATCAAGGGCCGTGGAAATTACACCTGGACCTTGAACAAGAAACCCTTCCGCATCAAGCTTGATGCTAAGCAGAAAGTGCTGGGCATGAAAAGCAACCGCCACTTTTGTCTGATGGCCCACGCTACCTGGAACGACTTCTTGACTAATACTGTAGGATTTGAATTGAGTCGCCGCATCGGCTTGGCCTATACTCCCGCCCAGGCACCGGTAGAGGTTGTCCTCAATGGACAGTTCATCGGCTTGTATTTCCTGACCGAGAAAATCGAGGTGGGAAAGAATCGTGTCAACATCAAGGAGCAGGAGAATGGAGACACTTGCAAGGCAAATATCACCGGAGGCTGGCTGCTCGAAATTGATGACCATCCCGACGATAACCAGATTGGACTATATGAGGGTAACGGTAACTGGCTGGCAGTGAAATACCATAGTCCCGACAGCCTGTCTCATGAGCAACTTAGCTACCTCTATCACTTGATACGTGATGCCAACCAGGCCATCTATTGCCCGGACAAGACGAGCACCAAGTGGGAACAATATATCGACATGGACACTCTGGCTTGTTTCTATATAGTTAACGAAGTGACCGACGAGATTGAATCCTTTGCCAATAGCCTCTTCCTGCACAAGCAGCGCGGTGACAGCACCAAATTGATGTTCGGCCCGGTATGGGACTTCGGTTGCTCCTTCGGACGGGCCCAGAATCCTGCCACTTATTTTCTGTATGAGAACACGGCACCCAATTTCAAAGCTCACTGGCTGGAGGAAATTCTCAAGTATCCCCGTTTCCAGGAGTGCGTGAGAGAGCACTGGAACCGATTCTATCCAGCGCAATTGGAAGATATTGAGGACTTCATCGATGACTTCGTTGACCAGGTGTCTGCCGCCGGTGATGCTGACGCAGTAAGGTGGCCAGAATACTTAGAGGGCGTGCCCCTGAAGCGACGCAGTGAGGTGTTCTATAAGCCCTTGTTGCGTGCTAAGGTGAAGTTCCTGGTGGAACAATGGAGTAATCCAGATGTTGACTAGGCTGAATATGTTAAAACCAGTAAATCAATATGAAGCAATTTTCTTTCATCATCGTCTTCTTCTGGGCATCGGCATTGTTCATCCGCGCTGAGGCTGGAAATATGCTGCGGCGGCGTGGTGACGTGAACCGCGATTGGGAAGTCACCGTCGCCGATGTCAACCGGCTGGTGGATGCCATCATTGCGGGCACGCCTTACCACTCATTCTATACCTACGACCACGACATCAACGGTGACAAGGAAATCAATATCGCCGACGTCAATCTGCTCATCGATGCCCTCCTGGGGGCTGAGTTGGCCCCGATGCCATCTTTCTCGGGCACGCTGCCGGTGCTCTATATCAACACCGAGGGTCACCGCGACATCACAAGCAAGGAGGAATACCTGTATGCCGTCTGGTGGCTTGACGCGATGGGCATCGATGGCTATGAGTCTATCGGCTCGGCCGAATATCCGCTGGGAATGCAGATCAAGGGCCGCGGCAACATCACCTGGACAGGACCGGACAAGAAACCCTTCCGCCTGAAACTTGACGTGAAACAAGGGATGCTGGGCATGGAGTCCAGTCGCCACTGGGTGCTGCTGGCCAATGTGGGCATGTGGATGGGGCTGATGAACGATGCGTTGCCGTTTGAGATCGGCCGCCGCATGGGCATGTCCTGGAACCCGCACATGGAGCCTGTCGAGGTGGTGCTCAACGGCCAGTACATCGGTCTCTACTTCCTGGCCGAGAAAATACGCGTGGGCAAGAACCGCGTTGATATCGTCGAGCAGCAGGACAAGGAGACCAATCCCGGGAAAATCACCGGTGGCTGGCTCATTGAGATAGACAACTACATCGAGCCGGGCAATATCACCTTTACCGAGGGCAACGGCGAGCCCTTCTGGGTCACACCGCAGTCGCCCGAGGTGTTGAGCACCGCACAACGCAACTACATCACCGACCTGCTGCTCAAGACTGACAGTGCCATCTATACTCCCGACAAGTTATCAACCGAGTGGGAACAATACATCGACATCGATTCGCTGGCCATCTACTATCTGGTGCAGGAGGCCGTCGATAATCCCGAGGCCTTCTCGGGCAGCTGTTTTATCCACAAGCAGCGTGGCGAGGACACCAAGTTGATTTTCGGCCCGATGTGGGACTGCGGCAGCTCGTTTACACGCTACAAGGCTGGCTACCCGTTCAACGAGTTCATCTACGAGAACATGCCCGCCTATTGCCGCTCACGCTGGATTGCCGAGATCGCCAAGTTCCCGCACTTCCAGCAGAGCGTGCGTCATCATTGGCAGCGTTTCTACCAGGAGGTCTATCCCCAGATGGATCGCTATATCGATGAGTTCACGGCCAAGTTTGTCGAGGCGGGCAATGCCGACTTCAAGCGCTGGCCAGGCCTCAGCCAGAGCAACAACCTGGTTCTGCGCAACAATCAGTACCTCAAGCCCAGCTTCCACAAGAAGGTCGCATGGCTCCAGTCACAGTGGGGACAAAGCAATAACCTCAACACGAGACGGCCGACTGGGAACCGTGGCGCACGCCCCCGGTAGGCAACTGATCATCCGTGTCGCGTATGAAAAAAAGATGCTGAAAGATGCTGAAAGATGCTGATTAGTCAGGTAAGAGTTGCTGGCGGGTGGTGGCAGCGATAGTGCTCCAGTTGTATTTCTCAAGGTCGTAATTGTGGGACTCGGCTGGGCCGTCGAGCAGGCGCGTGATGGCCGAGCACAGGGAATTGACGTCACGCACGGTGAAATAGTCCTCCTTGGGCAGCTCGACCTGGCGCGTGCCGGGGATGTCGCTGCACAGGATGGGCAACCCGTAGGCCATCGCCTCGAGCAGCACCATCGGGAAACCCTCGTTGACCGATGGAAGAATGAAGCATCGTGCGTGGCTGTAGAGCTGGCGCAGGTCCTCGCCGCTGGTAAATCCCGTGAAAATGACCTTTCGGCCCGTATCAAGCCGCTCTAATTGTTCGCGATAGGCACTGTCGTGGTCGCTGGCACCGGCGATAACGACCTGCTGCACCTGGGGCAGTCGGTTGGCGGCCTCGACGAGATATTCCAGGCCCTTCTCGGGCGTGAGGCGGCTAACGGCCAGCAGATACCCGCCCGGGGTGATGCCGTGCTTGTCAAGGAACGTGGTGGACTCGCTGCGGGTCACGGGGTCGATGCCGTTGGGGATGAAGACGCTCTTGTCGAGGGCACCGCACTTCTCCATCTGGTACTTGTTGACAAAGATGACGCGGTTGCTGTAGCGCAGCGACAGCCGCTCGCACTGGCGCAGCAGCCAGCGGGCGGCGGCGTTCCACTTGTCGTGCTCGTAGTTGGGGCTGTGGTAGGTGAGCACCACGGGCAGGCCCATCAAGCGGAACAGGGGAGCGAACATGCCGGGCCCGATGTTGTGGATGTGAACCACGTCGGGGCGGTGCAGGGCGATGTGCAGCACGCTCAACAGTGTGTGCCACACGGCCTCAAAGCCCTTGACGCGCGTCGAGGGCAGGTCGATGTACTCGATGTCGGGGAACGATTGGGCCGACTGCTCGGTGAGATAGGCACGGCGGCGGTAAACCCTGATGCGGGCATCCCTCATGTGGGTATAAAGAAAATAGCTGTGAACCTCAACGCCGCCCTGGATGCCAGGAAACCCACGTGTGCCGATCACCGCTATCGTCTTCATTTTTTTCTCTGGTTGATAGTAGCTATAGTGACTATAGTAACTATAGTGATTTATACTGCTTAGTCCCAGCAGAGGTCCTGGCCCTTGCGGATGCGCCACTTGTTCTTGAGCACCCACATGATGGGCACCCAGGGACGGCGCACCATGTCGTGGCGCTCAGTGACAATGAAGGTGCAGTTGCGCTTGCAGTTGCGCACCTTCTCCATCGCCTGCTTGGCCTTGTCGCTGGCCATGATGTTCTCGAGGCTGTCTTCCTTGATATTGCCCATGATCCATTCCTCACCGCTGCCGTTGCACGGGGTCACATTGCCCCACGGGTCGATGAAGAAGAAGTCGCTCAACGCGCCGCAGGGCGGGCGGTACTCGTCGGTATCGCCGCGCAATCGACGGTGGATGGAGCGGTTGAAGTAGGCACGGCCATAGTCCTTGAGGCGGTCCTTGAGGTGGCGGCGCTTGCTGGTGAGCAGGGCCTTGACAAACAGCTCATGCTGGCGCAGGGCCTCCTCGCTCTCGATCTGGTTGTCCTCCTTGTGGAAGTACCACGAGTTGTGGACGGCACTGTTGCCCAGCTCCACGTCCAGTGCCACGCACAGGTCATAGAGGTAGAGCAGGTCCTTGTAATTGTCGGGCGAGATGACGACCGAGAAGCCGATGTTCTTGCACTTGGTCTTCTTGAGCTCGAGCATCGTGCGCAGGGCGTGGTCAAAGCCGTCCTTGATGCCGCGCTTGGTGTCATTGACCTTGGGCAGGCCCTCGACGCTCACGCGGATCAGGATGTTGGGATATTTATTGGCGAGCTCAACGATTTTGGCCGTATTGTAGCCGTTGGTGCTCAGTTCCAGGAGTCGTGATTTGGGATAGAGGATTTCAAAAATCTTGTCGATGTCCTTCCGCAATGTGGGCTCACCACCCGTGATGTTGATGCGCAACCCCGCGGGCAGGTTCTCATAGTAGGAGGCGTCTATTTCTTCGCTCGGGCTGGTCTGGAACTTCCAGATGTTGCACATGTTGCATTGCGCATTGCACCTGAAAGTGGTGATCAGACTTCCCTGAATCACATTCTTCATTGCTATCGTCAATAAGCTATTACAATATTTTAACTAAATAGAAAGCAAAATATTGTGCAAAGGTAATAAAAAACCTGACAGGACCGTTGTCAGATGCCGTAAATCTCATGCAGCAGCGTGCCGATGTGGACCTCGGGCGAGAAGCGTTGCAGGGCGTTGCGGGCGATGGCCGCGTGGTCCCACTGGCGGGTCATGGCCGTGGTGATGGCCGTGGCGATGGCTTCTTTCTCAAACGGCTGGAAGATGATGCCGTTGCCGCTATCGATGAGTTCGGGGATGCCGCCCATGTCAGACCCTGCCACCGGGGTGCCGGCGCACAACGACTCAACGACACTCAGCGGATTGTTTTCATACCACTGTGAGGGAACGATGCTCATGCGGGCCCTGGCCAGGAGACGGGCTACCTAGGGAGAGTCGAGCATACCCATGACCTCGATGTTCTAGCAGTCGGCATACATGATGCGCAGCGCCGGTTCCAGCGTGCCGCTGCCTGCGACCTTGAGGCGGTGGGGCAGACGTGAGGCAACGTCCAGCAGGTCCTCGATGCCTTTCTCGGGCGAGAGGCGGCCCACAAAGCAATAATAGTCCTCACGCGGTTCACTAGCGTCCATCGTCCGATATTGCTCAAGCTTGACCGGATCCAGGAAGTTGTTGAGCACCTTGACCTTGCCGGCGTCAAATCCGCTGGCAATCATCTTGCCGGCCATGAACTCGCTGGGGCAGAGGAACACGTCGGTGTTCTTCTCGAGCGTGCGGCGGTTCCACTTGAGTGCCTCGAGCCACGCCACGCCGCTGGCTGCCAGCGACCCCTTCATGCACTTGTGGGCGAGCACGTTGTGCTTGGCTCCGGTAAAGCATTTCTCACAGGGCTTGCCGCCCAGCAGACAGTCATAGCGGGGGCACAGCAGCTTGTAGTCATGCAGCGTCCACACCACTCTGATGCCGCGCTTGTGGGCCAGCTCGGCCACGACGGGCGACAGGTAGCTGTGGATGTTGTGCAGGTGGACAACGTCGGGCTTGAAGTCGTCGAGCACTGCGTCGAAGCGTTGTTTCACGTCGCCGCGGCCCAGCGTGCGCTGCAAGGCGTGCCACTGGTTGCCCAAGCCGCCGCCGAAGGTCACGCGGCTCGCGAAGTCCTTCTCGTAGCGTGTCGGCAGGTTCTGTGGATACTCCATGGCAAACACCGCGGCTTCCACGCCGTTCTGGCCCAGGAGCGCCTCGGTATTGAGCACGACGACACAGTCGCCCCCTCGAGGGTAATAGAACTTATTGACCAACAGTACTCGTCTTGACATCAGCAGTCGTTGAAATGGTCAGGAATCACAGGAATTTACACGTTGAAGCGGAACACCACGATGTCGCCGTCCTGCATGACATACTCCTTGCCCTCGATGTGCAGCTTGCCGGCTTCCTTGACGGCCGCCTCGCTGCCATAGTGGATATAGTCGTCATACTTGATGATCTCGGCACGGATGAAGCCGCGCTCAAAGTCGCTGTGGATCACGCCGGCGCACTGCGGTGCCTTGCTGCCGCGGCGATAGGTCCATGCGCGCACCTCCTTGGGACCGGCGGTGAGGAAGGTCTCGAGGTTGAGCAGGGCGTAGGCCGACTTGATGATGCGGTTCACGCCGCTCTCTTCCAGGCCTATCTCGGCCAGGAACATCTGGCGCTCCTCATAGTCCTCCAGCTCGGCGATCTCGCTCTCGGTCTGGGCGGCAACGACCAGGATCTGGGCGTTCTCGTCCTTGACGGCCTCGCGCACGGCGTCGACATAGGCATTGCCGCTCACGGCACTCTTGTCATCGACGTTGCAGACGTACAGTACCGGCTTGTTGGTCAGCAGGAACAGCTCATGGGCGATTTTCTCCTCGTCCTTGTTGAGCAGTTCCACGGTGCGGGCGCTGCGGCCCTGTTCCAGAGCATCCTTGTAGCGCTTGAGCACCTCATATTGGGCCTTGGCCTCGCGGTCGCCGCCGGTCTGGGCCTGTTTCTGCACTCGGCTGATGCGGCTCTCGATGGTCTCCAGGTCGCGCAGCTGCAGCTCCAGGTCGATGACCTCCTTGTCGCGCACGGGATCGACGCTGCCGTCCACGTGGGTCACGTTGTCGTCGTCAAAGCAGCGCAGCACGTGGATGATGGCATCGGTCTCGCGGATGTTGCCCAGGAACTTGTTGCCCAGGCCCTCGCCACGGCTGGCCCCCTTGACCAGACCGGCGATGTCGACGATCTCGACGGTGGTGGGCACGATGCGGGCGGGATTGACCAGCTTGGCCAATTCGTTGAGTCGCTCGTCGGGCACGGTGATGACACCCACGTTAGGCTCGATGGTGCAGAAAGGGAAGTTTGCCGACTGCGCCTTGGCATTCGACAGGCAGTTGAACAGGGTCGACTTGCCCACATTGGGCAGACCCACGATTCCACATTGTAATGACATAATTATATATCGGTTTTGTTATGTTTCGTGCCGCAAAGGTACACAATTATCCCCACATTGCAAAAAAGCACGCAAAAACCGCCGCCGATTAATGCCCACAACCGAAAACAGAACACTTTTTTGCATTTTGAGCAATATTGGGGGTGAAACTGCGTTAATATGAATAAATGGACCTGACTAAGCTGCGACATATCGCATGGATAGTGCTGTTGATGCTGGGGTGCGCCGTTGCGCACGCCCAGGATAATGACATGATTCTGAATCGCCCCTATGCCGACACCAAGCCGATACACTTCGGCTTCTCGGTGGGCATGAATTTCCAGAACATCGCCATTACCAACAACGGCCTGATTACCGATGACGGTGAGGAATGGTACGCCGACGTGCCGTCTAACTCGCCGGGCTTCAGTGTAAACGTGCTGGCCGACTATCGCATCGCCGAGCACTTCAACCTGAGGGTGTCGCCGGGTCTGTACTTCGGCAACAAGACGGTGCGCTTCCTCAACCACCGCGGTAACTCGGAGTGGGCCGAGCAGTCTCACTACAAGCAGAGCCAGAATATCAAGTCCACCTACATCGTGGTGCCCATCGACTTGAAGATGAGCGCCAAGCGTTATCACAACATGCGGCCCTACTTCACGGTGGGCGCGATGTACACCGGTGACTTGGCCAAGGACCGCAGCGAGCAGTTGAAGCTCAAGAACAATGACGTGATGCTCACGGTGGGCATGGGATGTGACTTCTACATGCCTTTCTTCAAGCTCTGTCCCGAGATCAAGTTCTGCTTCGGCTTGAAGAACCTGCTGGAGAAGAACCGTCCCGACCTGGAGGACAACCCGGAGATGTTGCGCTTCACCCAGAGCGTGAATAAAATCAAGAGCAACATGGTTGTGGTCACGTTCTACTTTGAATAAAACAATGTAATGACGATAAAGTTACATGACATAGCATGCCTGCTTGCCGCGATGACGCTGACCGTTGTCGTGGCGCTTGGCGCAATGGCGCAGTCCGACGCGGCCTTCTCCCACTCCTGGGTGGGCAAGAGCTACTACAACCCGGCCGCGGCGGGCGAGCTCAACGCGATACACATGACGCTGGGCAGCCGCATGCAGTGGGTGGACTTCAAGCACGCCCCGATGAACTTCTATCTCACCGTCGATGCCCCCTACAAGTTGATGGGGCAGCGGCTGGGCCTCGGCGTCAAGGCCGAGTATGAGCGCATCGGTCTGTACACCAACACCCGCATCGGCGCGCAGGTGGCCTACAAGCGCAAGCTGGGCAAGAACATGATGCTCAGCGTGGGTATCCAGCCTGGTGTGTTCTCGCAGACCTTCCGCGGCAAGGAGGTCATCATGCCCGAGGATGATGCCCACCAGGGCAACGACGAGGCCATCCCCAAGCAGGATGTGTCGGGTACCGCCTTTGACGCCAACGTGGGAGTCTTCTTCTCCCATCCCCGCTACTGGGCCGGCTTTGCGGTGACCCACGTGACCGACCCCGGCATCGAGTTGAAGGTCTCCCGCGAGTCTATCGATTACTATGAGTTTAACGTCAGCCGCGGCTATTATTTTATGGGCGGCGGCAATATTCCGATTAGGAATACGTTATTTGAAATACAGCCCTCGGGCATGTTCGCCTTGACTCAGAACGTGTGGACGGCCCAGCTGGCTACCATGGTGCGCTATAACCGCATGTTAAACATCGGCGTGGGTTATCGCTGGAAGGATGCGGTGACCGCCTTCATCGGCGTGAACCTCAAGGACGCTTACATCGGCTATGCCTATGATTACCCGGTGTCGGCCATCAGCAAGGCAACCTTCGGTAGCCATGAGGTGTTTATTACCTATAACGTTAAACTCGAGAACAGAGAGAAGAACAAGAACAAACAAAAGAGCATACGCTTAATGTAATAAGCAGAATATGAAGAAACTATTTTTGATACTGTTGGTCGCTGTGGCGACCGCGTCCTGCGGCTCGATGCGCAAGGGAGGAACCAGCGGCGGTGAGGTCACCGGCGTTGGTGCTACCGTGTTTAACGAGACCACGCCCTATGGCATGGTGCTCGTTGAGGTCGGCTCTATGCGTGAGGGTCCGGCTGAGCGCGACTCCATCTGGGGCATTGACTCGACGGCACACGGCATCTCGGTGGACGCCTTCTGGATGGACGAGATGGAGGTGAGCAATTCCAAGTACAAGCAGTTTGTTTACTGGGTGCGCGACTCGATCATCCGCGAGCGTCTGGCTGACCCCAACTATGGCGGCAACGAGGAGTTCAAGATTGAGGAGGACAAGGACGGCAATCCTGTCACTCCGCATCTGGACTGGAGCAAGTCCATTCCCTGGAAGAACCCCAGCGAGGACGAGGAACGCGCCATCAACAGCGTGTATCGCATCAATCCCATCACCGGCGTGAAGGAGCTTGACGCGGCCCAGATGAACTACCGCTACGAGATTTATAACCTGACCGAGGCTGCCAAGCGCAAGCACCGCTTTGACCCCACCCGTCGTGACTACAATACCGACCACGAGGTGGACCTGACGCCGCCCACTATCAGCAAGGATACCGCCTACATGGACGATGACGGCCGCATCGTGCGCCAGACCATCACACGCGCCATGCAGAGCGACTATGACTTCCTGAACACCTACATTGTTAATATATATCCCGACACGACGTGCTGGGTGAACGACTTTGAGAACGCTTACCAGGAACCCTACGTGCGCATGTACTTTGCCAACGGCAACTACAACAACTATCCCGTCGTCGGCGTGAGCTGGGAACAGGCCAACGCCTTCTGCCACTGGCGCACCGAGTTCTTGAAGAAGTCGCTGGGCAGCCAGGGCATCTATGTCGAGCCCTTCCGCCTGCCCACCGAGGCCGAGTGGGAGTTTGCAGCCCGTGCCGGCCAGAACAAGAACAAGTATCCCTGGGAGGGCGACCTGCCCCTGACTGTCGATGAGGGCTGCTTCTATGCCAACTTCAAGCCCGATGAGGGCAACTACGTCAAGGACGGCTACATCATCTCGTCTCCCGTGGGTACCTATGAGCCCAACGACTACGGCCTGTATGACATGGCCGGTAACGTGAGCGAGTGGACCTCCACGGCCTATACCGAGAGCATCGACCGCATGACCGACGACATCAACCCCGAGTACCGCTACTATGTGGCACAGGAGGATCCCTACAAGATGTCGCGCAAGATCGTCCGTGGCGGCTCCTGGAAGGATGTGGTGCACAACCTGCGCTCCGACCTGCGCATGTGGGAGTACCAGAACGAGCAGCGCTCCTACATCGGCTTCCGCTGCGTCCGTTCCAAGGTGGGCCTCGTCAAGGGACGTCGCAAGAACTGCTGCAAGGACTAATCCGTTACATTATATATTATATATAGAGAAAAAACAAATCGTCACACTCATTTTTTAAGTTCAAGCAACAATGGGTAAAATCAAGAGATATAAAAAGAAAGCAGGCCGCTTCCTCAAGAGCGACAGCGGACAGCGTTTTTTCAACTTTGCCTACAGTATCGGTGCTGCCATCGTTATCCTGGGTGCCTTGTTCAAGA
>JAFTFA010000294.1 GCA_017449785.1 Muribaculaceae bacterium
ACCGTAGGTCTTGAGGAAGTCCTCACCAGCGACCTTGTCATATACATCAAACCACAAGTGCTTGCACAGCACGGCAAGGTCAACCGAGTTATTGTACTCGGCAGGCACCAGGTTATAGTTCATGTTGGTGCTGATGTCCGGCATCTTGTACAAGAACGTCAGGTTATACTTCTCAAGGTAATTTTCCCTGAGGAACTTGTCAAGCTGATAGGAATAGGAGTTGGGATCGAGAGACTCGTCCACGTCAGGGAAGATCGTGGGACCCAGCTTATCCTCGCTGCACGACGACAAAGACATGGCAGCGACAGCAACCAGCAACAAAGCTGAAATATAATATTGAATCTTTTTCATTGTACTGACTTCTATTATTAGTTAACACGCTCAAATGCGTTCTTGTTCACGACAAGGCTGCTCTCGGGCCTAACAGTTGCACGGGGGTTGGGATCCAAGCCTGCACCGATCACCTCACTCGGGATCTGGATGGCGTAGCGCAGATCAAGCACATCGAGGTGATATACATCGTTGATACCCATCTTGTGGGTTACCTCGAAGCCGTAACGCTTGATGTCGAACCAGCGGTTGCCCAGGTGGATCATCTGGATGCGGCGGAAGTGCTGTACACACTGCATGTAGGGCTCGATCTCCTCGGTCATGTGATACTTGTCGCTGGGACAAACCTCGTCGATGTGGAACTTCTTGACGATGCCGAAGCCCGGATCACGACGGTTGGGATCATCATAGTAACCATAGAAGCGGACGATCTGATCCTTGGTGAGCTCAGTCATCTGATAGTTGCGAGACTCGTCGAGCAGGAGGTGCTCGTGGTTCCAGAGCCACAGGTCATCGAATGCGGCATCGATGTTGCCCAGGAAGATGTTGGCCTCGGCACGCAGCAGCAGGGTCTCCTGGCTGGTGAACTCGGGACGTACCATGTGCACGTAACCGATACCGGCCACCTTGTCGGTGTACTCGAACTGCTCGAAGCAGTTGCCCACAAAGAAGGAGCCATACTCCATACCGGCGCTAGCGCAGAAGTACTGGTAGCATGGCATCATGGCAAAGGAGACCTTGTCCTTACCGTTGCGGTAAGACCACACGCAGTTAGCCCACGACGGGCCGGGGCCCTGGATCGAACCGCGAAGGGCATCACGGTTGCAAGAGAAGCGATAGCCGTAGAAACGACGGTCCCAAGTGCTATAGGTACCGATCAACATGAAGTTGCCGGGACGGTCAACACTGCTGTAGTAGCGAGCGATGTCGCTGTAGTAGTAGAAGTCGGTCTGATCCCAGAAGTCGTTACGCATCGTGCTGGGGTCATTGCCCTTGAAGGCGGCGGTAGCATACTTCACGACCTTGTCATACTCGCGCTTCACGGTATAGAAGCGGGCAGCAAAGGCGTTGGACGAAGCGACATTGAAGTGATACTTGGGAACCTCATAGAAGTCCTCGGTCACATATTGCAGACCCAGCAGCAGGTCGGCCTCGATCTTGTCGTAGGTCTCCTGGAGGGTACCGCGGTCATACTTCGGGTCGAGCTGAGTCTCGGGCTCGGTAGCATAGGGAATACCGGGCAGAGTCTGGCTGATGGACTCACCACGATAAGGCATACAGAACACCTGAGCCAGGATATAATGGTGATAGGCACGGATCATGTAGGCCTCACCCTTAATGGCATTCATGCGGGCGCGATCGGTCGCGGTGATAGGCTCACCCTCGATCTCGCCAACCTCTTCAAACTCGGCAATCTTCTCGAGAACTGCGTTGGCAGCGGCAATGGCTGCATAGCATCCGCTCCACAGGCCCGAAGGCGTATCACCGCCCGAGATCGAGAGGTCAACGTCCTCCCATGCGTAGAGCTGCTCGTCGTACTGCTCATAGGAACTCAAGTGATAGCGCACACCGTCATCACTGGGCGAGTTATTGTCAATCACGTTGTCGGTGGACAACTCGGCCACCGGGGCATAGTTGCTCTGGGTGTAACCGGTGACGAGCAACTGCTCAAGCTGATCCAGGTTTACCAGATAAACACGGGTATCGGGCACCTTTTCAAGGAAGTCGCTGCAAGAGCTCAATCCGATCAGCGCTAATCCAATAATAAAGATTTTATATCGCAATTTCATAATCTTCTTATATAATATAATAATGTGTAACACCAATTACATACCCAGACGCAGGGTCAAAGTGAACTGCTTGGGGTTGGGCGATGCAACACCACCGCTGTTGAAGAACTCGGGATCCTGTCCGTTGAGCTTCTTGTCGGCATAGAGCAGACAGATGTTGGTGGCAGCAAGCTTGATCGAAGCCGTCGTCAGGCGCAGGCGCGAGATGAACGACTTGGGCACGTCGTAGGTGAGGGCAACCT
>JAFTFA010000295.1 GCA_017449785.1 Muribaculaceae bacterium
AAGCCCATGCCCGTGATCTGCATCATGGGCGGACTGATCTCGATAGCCTTCGCCATCTATATGATTCCGGGCCTGTGGGGCGCACCGTGCAAGGCCGTGAGCGCCTTCTCGCCTCCCATGAACACCCAGGACTTCAACCTCAACACCAAGGAGGTGCGCGCTGCCTACACTGACTATGAGCAGGGCATGGCTGCCGCTGCCGCCGCTGGTAAGCCCGTCTTCCTGGACTTCACGGGCTTTGGCTGCGTGAACTGCCGCAAGATGGAGGCTGCCGTGTGGACCGACCCCACCGTGGCCGACAAGTTGAACAAGGACTATGTGTTGATCTCGCTGTTTGTCGATGACAAGCGCCCGTTGCCCGAGCCCATCGAGGTGACCGAGGCCACCGGCGAGAAGCGCACCCTGCGCACCATCGGCGACAAGTGGAGCTACCTGCAGCGCTACAAGTTCGGCAGCAACACCCAGCCGTTCTATGTGTGCATCGATCCGCAGGGCAACGCTCTGAGCGGCTCGTTCAGCTACAAGGAGGACGTGCCCGCCTTCCTCGACTTCCTGGACGGCGGCCTGACCAAGTTTAAAGAATAAATGAGAGTTTTAAGTTTTTAGTTTTAAGTTTTTAGTACGATTACCATCGCCTGAAAAACCGATGAGACAATAGTATTATTACTTACAACTAAAAACTAACAACTAAAAACTAAGACATAATGATTGAAGAGAAAACGAGAGAGCGGATTATCGCGTTGATGAATCGTGAAGTGGTCCCTGCCGTGGGGTGTACCGAGCCCATGGCTGTGGCCCTGTGTGTGGCCCGCGCCACCGAGGCGCTGGGCACCAAACCCGAAAAAATTACCGCATTGTTGAGTGCCAACATCCTCAAGAACGCCATGGGCGTGGGCATCCCCGGCACCGGCATGATCGGCCTGCCCATCGCCATCGCCCTGGGTGCGCTCATCGGCAAGAGCGAGTACCAGCTTGAGGTCATCAAGGACGTGTGCCCCGAGGCCATCGAGCAGGGCAAGCAATACATCGACGAGGGGCGTATCGACATCCAGCTCAAGCAAGATTGCTGCGACAAGCTCTATGTCGAGGTTCTGTGTGAGGGCGGCGGGCACCAGTCCAGCGCCATCATCCAGGGGTCGCACACCCACTTTGTGCGCGTCACCCGCGACGACAAGGTGCTGCTCGACGAGCAAGCCGGCAGCAGCGAGGGCGACGACAGCGGTGACATCGCCTTGAACCTGCGGCTGGTCTATGACTTCGCCATGCAGGCCCCGCTCGACGAGATACGCTTCATTCTCCAGACCCGCGACTACAACCTCAAGGCCGCCCAGGAATCCCTCAAGGAGAACTATGGCCATTGCCTGGGCAAGACCATGGACAGGCCGTTGAGCCACGGCATCTTTGGCAACACGATTTTCTCTCGCATCCTGTCCAAGACCGCGCTGGCCACCGATGCCCGCATGGGCGGTGCCCTCATCCCCGTGATGAGCAACAGCGGTTCGGGCAACCAGGGCATCTGCGCCACCAATCCCGTCGCCGTCTATGCCATGGAGAACGAGAACACCGAGGAGGAACTCATCCGTGCCCTCACCCTCAGCCACTTGACGGCCATCTACATCAAGCAGAGCCTGGGCAAATTGAGTGCCCTGTGCGGCTGTGTGGTAGCCTCGATCGGCAGCTCGTGCGGCATCACCTACCTGATGGGCGGCGACTATGACCGCATCTGCTATGCGGTCAAGAACATGATTGCCAACCTCACGGGCATGATCTGTGACGGGGCCAAGCCCAGCTGCGCCCTCAAGATCGCCTCTGGAGTCTCGACGGCCCTGCTATCGGCCGTGCTCGCCATGGAGGGCCGCCACGTCACCAGTGCCGAGGGCATCATCGACGACGACGTGGACCGCTCGATACGCAACCTGACGGTCATCGGCGCCGACGCCATGTGCGCCACCGACCAGATGGTACTCGACATCATGACCGGCAAAAAGTAACCGACAGGACACGGACATATCACCATAATAACAATCAAGGGCCGCAACCAAGACGTGCGGCCCTTGACTATTAAGATATCAATCCTTTTTTCAGGAATCAGAATCCAGCATAGCGGACACCATGAACAAAATAGAGTGAACCCGGATCATCCGAGAACTCAATATTGTACATGATAGCATCAGTCGGTTTGCCATTGACGTTCAAGCCACCGTTAGGAACGATTCTGCCATTGGTGATCGTGCAAGTCACATCATTGCCTTCATCGTCGGAATAGATGTACAAATCCTTGCAGTCAAAGGTCAGAGCATTCACGTCAACGTTCACCTTGATGGTGTAGCCCCAGAAGTTGTCGTTGTCACTCAGCCACATCAGGTCTTTATCGTCATTGGCAGTATTATAAGTGATCATGTCCCAGTCAACAATTCCATAATCAGCATATACATTAGGAATTGTATCAGTTCCATCAATGAGATCGGTATTAACCACCCAGTGACCCGCCATCTTCTCGACCTTAGTTCCGCCGGCAGGCTCATCGGTCTCGGTACTGCATGATGCGAAGCCAAGTCCCATCACCAGTGCCAGTGCAAATATTGAAAAATATTTCTTCATAATCTACAATGTTAAAGAGAATTAGTGTTATTTAAGGATGATGTGGAACTGCATCGATCCTGCATAATCAATGTCGAAGGTCACAGTCTGGGTCTCGGGGTCATACGAGCCATCATATAACTCGTCGTAAGAATCACCCCAGCCAGGGACAATACCCGAGAGGGCTAAAATCTCATTGTCACCTGTGAGTTGGATATAGCCACTCATGGCATATCTTGGGCCGTAGCCAGCACGCACGTCATAGTATCCACCCATCATATCACTAATAGAGAAGATACCCGGAACGACTTGCTCGATGATGACAGGGTAACCCGAGAACATCACAGTCGCTCCACTGGAGAACCAGTAGCGATAAGAACCTTCTTGAACGGTATAGTCACCCGAAATGTCGGTAGTCACACTCGGGTCATAGACGCACACCGTGCGCTCTACCGAGGCGGGATAGCCGTCGCTGCCGACAGCCGAATAGGTGATGTAGTAGAAGCCCACTGTATTGGGATCAACATCATCAGCACCTACAATCTTGATATCGTTGGTGATATCCTCGCCAGCGAGCGTACCCTTACAACCGGGGTCAACAAATGTACTGCCCACGGGAACAGTCATGAACTCGTCGCCCTCCATCTGGAGGTCTGCATAGTAGGTCAGGCGTGAATCGGTCAGCTCGTCATTGTCATCGTTACATGATGAGAACGCCAGCATCCCGAGTGCCAATAAACCGAATAAATATATTTTCTTCATAATTGTTCGTTTTAATTATAGTTGTTTCTACTTTATCTCGTAGTTTCACAATTACTTGGCATCCCAGAAGACACGGTCGCTGAGCAACTTGGCCGCAGGGGTATTCTTGTTCAACTGACGGGCAGTGCTGGGATAAGGCACGCGCTTGCACAGACCACCTGCCTGGATATAGTTCAGGGCAGGAACAATCATCTGGCCAGGGGTGTAGATCGTAGCGTCCTCAAAGATCTGTCGTGCGTTATAGGTGCTGGTGGCGGGCACATCGGTGCGGCGGACCTCGCTCCAAGCCTCCATGTGGTCACGATAGAACAGGGCAGCCCACTTCTGCATATAGATGAGGTTCAGGCGGGCAGCATCGCTGTTCTGGCCGTCCCAGTTGACGCGAGTGCCAGCCAGGAAGTTGCCCATGGCAATGCCGCGAGATGCAAAGTCGGCCTGTACGCCAGCCTCATAGGCGGCCTTGGCTGCCGACTTGCTGCCCCAGCGCAGCTGGGTCTCGGCGATGAGGAACTGCAACTCACTCTGGGTAAACAGATAGATGGGAGCGAACACAGCGGGTGTATAGTCGATAGCACTCACGTCCTTGTTCTTCCAGTCAACGCCCCATGACTTATAGACGGTCTTGGCACCGGGCATCTGCCCCACATACTCGCCAGCGTCATTCTTCATGATGGCATACCCGATGCGCGGGTCGTTGGTGGCCATGTAGTAGCTCACGATGGGATAGGCAGCCACATGGTTCTTGGTACCCAGGGCGCGTGCTACGTCATACCAGGGGTTGTACTGGCCCTCGGCATTGCTGTAAACGTCCCAAGCCACATCGCCAGAGAAGAAGTCACCGGCATTAACCAGCGCCACGGCCTTGCTCTGATACTCGCTGGCATTGATGCCGCCGTCAATCAGGCGCAGGTACATGCGCAGGCGCAGTGCATTGGCAAAGCCACGCCACTGGTTCATGTTCTTGCTGAGCATCGGGTCGGTCAGGGTCATCGGGTCGCCCTCAAGAGCAGCCTCGGCCTCATCCATCTCGGCCAGCACACCCTTATAGACATCCTCGCCCAGGTCCCAGACGGGATTGGAGTTGGCACTACCTTGCAGAGCCTCGGTATAAGGCACCTGGTCCAGGTTGTCCACCAGAATCTGGAAAGCGTAGGCACGCAACACGGTGCAGGCGAACAGGTCGCTCTTGTTATCAATGCGGTCCATCACGTTCTTGATGTCGGCAAGAGCACCGGCATATAGCGTGCGGTAGCAACGGTCAAACAGGTTGGTCGACTCGTCGATATTCAACTCGGCCTCGTTGTTATACTGGTTGGCCTCGGGACGCTGATCAAAGTACTGGGCAAAGAAACCGCCATAGTTGAACATGGCATCGCCCACGGCAGCAGCGACAGCATTCTCGGCAGCAGGGAACACCAGGTCGGGCGTCACATCGCTGCTCGACGGGTAGTTGGGGTCGTCGTTGATGTCAAGGTTGCATGACGACAGGCTCAACACTGCTGCAAACGTCAGTAATAAATATATCTTTTTCATGTTCGTTTCACTTTTTGATTAGAATTTAACCTGCACATTGAAACCAAACTTGCGCGAGCTCGGGTTGGCCGAGAACTCACCATAGTTACCCTCCAGGTCGTTACCAAAGGTCGAAGTCTCAGGATCGATAAAGGTGTTGCTCTTGGGCGTCCACAGGAACAGGTTGTTGCCAAATACCGACAGGTTGATACCCGTGATAAAAGTCTTGGCAAACCACCTGCTGGGCAATTGCCAGCCCAGGACTACCGAACGTAGCTTCACGTAGCTCTTGTCCACGAGGAAGGCGCGATCAAGGTCAGCACCACCGGCATCCCAGTAGGTGAAGATGCCCGTCTCGTCGAGGGGAGTCGTGTTCTCACCGTAAACGGGATTGTCCTTGTCGTCGGTACCAATCTGCTGTACCGAGTTGGGAACGATGAACGGGTTACGGTTATTATAGGCCGTCTGGATAGCATTACCGGTAAAGTAGGTGATGTCCTTGGTGCGGGAGTACAGCAGGCCGCCATGACGGATGTCAAGGTTGGCAGTCAGACTCACGCCCTTGTAACTCAACGTAGTACCGAAGCCCATCATGTACTTGTAGTTCATGCTGCCGACAATCTGCTGCTCGGGGTTCACCAGGGGCTGGCCCTCGCCGTCGCAGATGATCTTGCCATCCTCGGTCATTTGGGGAACGTATGCCTTGAATACGCCCAGAGGCTCACCCTCGATGGCATACAGGCTCGTGCCTCCGCTCAGGCCGTAGATCGTAGCGATGCCACCCAGCTCCTCAGGCAGCTTGATGACCTTGCTCCAGTTCTTGGTGAAATTCCAGTTGATGTCCCACTGGAAGTCGCCGATCTTGACAGGCGTGATGCTAACGAGGAACTCGACGCCACGGTTGCGGATTTTACCCAGGTTCATGTTCTGGGCAGTGTAGCCAGTGGCGGGATCCATGTTCAGCGAGAAGATCTGCTTGTCGGTATTGCGATCATAGTAGGCAGCATCAAAGCTGAAGCGGTTGCGCCAGAAGGCCATATTCAGACCGACCTCAAACTCGGAGGTCATCTCGGGACTCAGATTCTGGCTACCCAGCACGTTGCCCATCGAGTAGGCATTCACGCCAACCTTGTTGAAGGGGAACGAGCTACCGTTGCCGAAGCCGCTTGTTGCGGCGGCTGCCTGGGCAAATACCGAGTTAGTCATGTAAACGCCGGCATCATTACCAGTGCGGCCCCAAGCGATGCGGAATTTACCAAAGTTGATGATGTCACGCTGTTCAGGCTTGAGCAGCTCGCTGAACAGGAACGACAGGCTCACACCGGGATAGAAGTAGGAGCGGTTGTTCACCGGCAGGGTCGATGACCAGTCATTGCGGCCTTGCAGGGTGAGATAAACCATGTTTTTCCAAGCGAACTCGGCGCTGCCGAACACGGCCAGATAGCGACGCTTCCACTCCGATTGTGAGGTCGAGGGAATCTCGGCGCTGTTCGAGAGATTATACCACATGGGGATAGTCAGGTTGGTCACCGTCGATCCCAGGTACTTGTAGGTGCGCTCGTTGCCGTTGAAGCCGAGCTGAGCATTCACGTGCCAGTCGTCGAGAATCTGCTGGTCATAGGTCAACATGAAGTTCTGGTCAATCTCACGGCGACGGGTAATGCTCTGTGATACCTCACCGGTAAGGTCCTTCAAGGCGTCCTCATAGTTGGGAGTGTCCTTGAACAGGGCGGCCATGTTGGGCGAACCGTAGTTGTGGTGGCCCGTGTTGGTGTCCAGACCGAAGCGATAGGTAGCGGTGAAGTATTTCAGGAAGTTGTAGTCGAGCTGCAAGTTGCCATAGAAACGTTCCTGCTCATACTCGTTCTGATAATTATTAATAATGTAATAGGGGTTGGTTACACCGTAGGGGGTGTAGTAGTAACCCGGCGTGTTGAACGGGTTGTCCAGGTCCTTCATCTCGACGATGGAGATGTCGCGCGGCGTCTGCATGATAGAGTTGTACATCGAGCCCGTCTTCTGACCCGTGGTCACGAAGTGGTTGCGCTGGAAGGCATAGTTCAACGACGTGCTGAAGGTGAATGCGCCAGCCGTGTGGCTACCGCGGGCCGATACAGTGTACTTGGTATAGGTATCGGCATCCTCAGGGATGATACCGTCATCGTTGATCTGTGACAGCGACACAAAGTAGTTGCTCTTGTCGGTAGCGCCGTTAAACGAGATGCTATTACTGTAACGGAAACCAGTGCTGAAGAAGTCCTTCACGTTATTCTTGACGGGCAGGTAGCTCTTCATGTTCTGGCTATTGTTATATACCCAACCATAGAGCTGCTGCGACCCGTCGAACGCGGGGCCCCATGAGCCGTTCTCGATCTCGGTGTGGTCACCATACCAGCCCATACCGAAGCTGTTCTGCATCTGCGGCAGACGCATTACAGACTCCCACTGCAGGCCACCATTGTACTCGATGCCCACGCCACGGTTCTGCTTGGTTCCCTTCTTGGTCGTGATCAAGATGACGCCGGCGCCGGCGCGGCTACCGTACAGGGCGGTAGCGGCGGCACCCTTGAGGATGGTCATGCTCTCGACATCGTTGGGGTTGACGGCGCTGGCACCGTTACCAAAGTCGTAGCCACTGTTCAGACCATCGCTGCTGTAGGTGGCCGAGTTGTTCAAGGGCACACCATCAACCACATACAGAGGCTGGTTGCTGCCCGAGAGCGAGCTCACACCACGAATGATGACCGACTTGGACGTACCAGGGTCGGACGAAGTCTCGGCAATCTGCACACCAGCCACCTTACCGGCAAGGCTCGACATGATGTCGTTGGTGCGGGCCTGGGCGATGACATCACCCTTGATGGGCGTTGCCGACACACCCAGCGCCTTGGCCTCACGTTTGATGCCCATTGCGGTGACAACTACCTCGTCAAGGGCAGTGTTGGCATCCTCGAGGGCTACTGTTACATAACTCGTTACCGCTACGACCTTGGACTTATAGCCCACACAGCTGACCCTGAGCTGGGTCACGTTGTCGTTGACGGTTACTGTGAATTGACCGTCCAGGTCGGTAGAGGTGCCCTGGGATGAGCCGATGGCTTGCACTGTAGCACCTATCAACGGCTCATTGTCACTTGCACTGACGACCTTACCAGTAACGGTCTTGTTGGCCCATGCACTCATGCTGATGAGGCATATCGCCATGAGAATTGATAAAAGTCTCTTCATACAGTAAACAATTAGTTAATCCACCGTCAGGCTCAGGCGAGCGCATACCCAGGCCTGCCGGGGGATTGATGTTGATTATCTCTAAAAGCATGTGTAACAGTAAGTGCGCTCTTCTTACTGATTTTTTGGTCTTCTCTTCGTCTGGAATTCTCTTGCACGTACAACAATAAGCTCTGACCCTGCATTGCAAGCCTACAAGCCACAGCTATATCCTTGTTAATCAATGATATGTCAAATTTCATCAGCATTAGAGTACCAAACCGTTATGTCATTCACAATTTCTTGAGTAATAAAGCTTTAACATATTGAATGAGATAAACTTCAACGATTAATTCCCAAGGTTCACCGCACACAACCAGCATCTTGTATCTTGACAAAAACAAAGTGCAAAAAACAACTTTGTTTCACTTGTGTTGCTCGACTTCTATCGAGGTGGTGATTCGAGAGCGATTGAGCATGTCATCCAAATGTCTGTCCTTTATTCACCGCAGTGAGGACACCGCAAAGATAATCATTTTTCAATTATGCAACATTTATTAACGTGAAAAAATAACAGAAAATGTTTTTTTTGTAGAAAAAACACCAGATTTCATTACTATATCGGATTATCTGCAGTTCACCCACTGCTCTTCCCAATGAGAGGGTAACATGATATTTTGCAATTTCAAGGAAAAAACCTAACTTTGCACAAAAAAGAGAGAGACCACACCATATAAAAAATGAGTCCCCATAGCATCACTGCTTAGGAACCCATCACTATTGTATTAATTATTAAACGTATTAGATTAAGGTGTGAGAACCGTCCGATACAGGGCGGTTCCTTTCTTTTTATATCAGCATATCATCTATAGTTCAGCTTTTGATATCAACATACACAAAAAGAAAGCGCAGACCTCAGCCATACGCTCTCCGGCTCACCACAAGCCATACACAATATGAGAAATCCACGCTTGATGCATAGACTCAATTTGTGTCATTGATGCTCGATATCTTGTCGAGGTGGTGATTCGAGAGCGATTGAGCAGATCATTCAATATGTCTTGTCCATATCATCGATATGAACATGGCAAAGATACATATTTTTCTAATATCTCAATTTATTTTATCGTAAAAAAAAGAAAACCAGAATTAAAATTCGTTTTACTCAGCCAATATCTGGATGGCTGCGCCGCCACCGGGGGCGAGGTGCAGATGCAGCGTCGTCGAGCGATCCACGTCCATGCGGCGGATGGTCATCGGATAGGGATTATTGCGGTAGTCGGCATCGGGGCCGTCCTCATAGATGATGGCCGTGTAACGCTTGCCGTCGGCCAGGAAGTCGAGCGGTAACGACAGGTCGCGCGCCTGGTCGTCGGTCACACTGCCGACATACCAGTTGTCGGTGCCGCGCTCCTGGCGGACACAGGTCACATACTGGCCCATCGCGGCGTGGGGCACCAGGGTGCGCTCCCAGTTGGTGGGCACGTCCTCGATGAACTTGAAGGCCGGCTGGTGCTCGTAGTTCTCAATCAGGTCGGCAGCCATGTGGCCGGGACTGTAGATAACGACATACTCGGCCAGCTGGTGGGCCAGCGTGGTCTGCGGTCGCGTGCCGGGTACCGAGTCGTTGCGGTACTCCATGATGCCGGGCGTGAAGTCCATCGGGCCGCCCAGGCCGCGCGTGAACGGCAGGATACACTCGTGGTAGGGAGGGTTGCCGCCACGGCGGTCAAACGCATTATACTCCTGGCCACGCATGCTCTCGGTACCGATGAGGTTGGGCCATGTGCGCTGGATGCCGCTGGGCATAGCGCCCTCGTGGTTGACAATCATCAGGTGGTGACGCGCAGCGGTCTCGATGACCTTGCGGAAGTGACGCACACCCCACTGCGAGTGCTGCAACTCGCCGTTATAGAAGTGGGAGTTGACATAACCTGTCTTGACCGTGTTGATGCCCAGCGACTCATACAGGCGGTAGGCATCCTCCATCTGGTTCTCGTAGTTCTGGGCAGCACCGCCCGTCTCGTTGTGGGCGATGATGCGCACGCCGCGCTCGGCGGCATAGCGGCACAGGCCCTGCAGGTCATAGTCGGGATAAGGCTGCGTGAAGCTGAAGCCGTCGCCGTGGCGGGTCCAGTCGGTGTCCCAGCCATAGTTCCAGCCCTCGACCAGCACGCCACCCATGCCATGACGGGCGGCAAAGTCGATGTAGCGCTTGGTGTTTGCCGTGGTCGCTCCATGGCGCTCACCCTGGGACCAGGTCCACAACTGCTTCTGCATCGCCCACCAGATGCCCACATATTTCGTCGGCTTGACCCATGAGGTGTCCTCGATCTTGCACGGCTCATTCAGGTTCAGGGCCATGCGCGAGAGCAGCAGGTCGGCTGCACGGCGGCCGATGATCACGGCACGCCAGGGCGAGACACGTGTATCTCCCACCCTCACCCTGTCACCGTTCTTCCAGGGCACGAGATCGACCTTGAGCACGGTACCGTCATGGCTCAGGTTCATGGTCGAGTAGTCGGTCAAGTTGGCCTCCATGACGGCAAGGAACAGCGAGTCATTAACCTCGAGGGCGACGGGACCAGACATATTGCCCTTCTTGCTCACAGCCTCGCGGGTGTAGATACCCTCATAATAGGGCGTCAGGGCCGGAATTGACCAGGCAGGGACGTCACCGGGAAGGGCAAACTGTGTCACCTCGTCCATGATGACGAAATCCTGCAAGCCCCGCTGGCGAGGAAACTCGTAGCGGAAGGCCACGCCATCATCAAAGGCGCGGAACACGACATCCAGACTGCGCTTCATGCCGCCCTTTTCCTTCAAGGTCATCCTCATCTCGTTATAGTGGTTGCGCACCACGGCGTCTTCTCCCCAGGGCTGGCTCCACGTCTCGTCGTGGGCGGTGCGGACCACCTTGCCCATCTTGAAGTTGTCCTTCAGGTCACCATCCTTGAGCACAAAGCCCAGCGACGATCGGCCGATGATCAACTCGTTACCACGATTGACCTGATACCAGGCGCGGCCGCCGTCCACTCCGGCGGTCACCGTCAGCGACCCATCGGGCGAGGACACCTTCACGTTCCCAGCCACGGCTATCGCGCTCACTGTCAAGCACATCAATACACAAACTATCAATTTCCTCATCATAATGCAAGTTACATTTGTTAATTAGCGTGTTTACGATTGCAAATATAGCATTTTTATCGCATCTGGCCATATCCAGTAACCATAAACTTGAATGATTCACCGAAAAAAGGGGAGATGCAGCATCTATCGGGCACCTCCCCCAAGAGGCAGAAAAATCAGGGCAGAACGATGAAGAAGCAGGTTGGGCTGTCCTGCCCTGACAAGGTTAAAAAGTGACTTATCACCTAGCGACTGCGCCGCTTGCCGTCACAGTGAGGAAATAGTCACGGTCAAGCACCACGTCATAGTCGGGTGTCTGTGAGCCACCACCATTGTTGTTGAAAATCAGGTGCTCGGTCTCGCCATTGCTCAGGAACTCCCAGCAGGTGTACTCCACACCGTCGATGGTCTTCTTGCCCGTGGGCTGAGCTCCCGGCCATCCGCCAAAGAACTCCTTGTCGCCCCATGCATACAGCGTGATGGCATCCCAGCCCGTCTGGTCCACGACGTAGATGTAGTGGGTAGTGCCGGGCTGTGGCTCGGGAGTGTCGCCACCGCCAGTGTAGGTACTGGGATCAATCTCGGTCACGCCGCTGGCAGTCACCTCGAGGTAAACATCGTGGTCGATGGTGTAGGCAAAGTCGGCCAGCTGCGAACCCTCACCGTTGTTGAAGATCAGGTTCTCGGCCAGACCCGTATTGGCCTCACCCATGTCAAAGTAGGTATAGGTCACGCCATTGATGGTCTGTTCGCCGGTGGGCACCATGCCCGGCCAGCCGCCGTTCAGGTCGTTCACGTCGCCCCACATGTAGAGGTTCAACGCGTTCCAGCCCGTCTTATTGACAACAAACACAGCATAGCCGTCGTGCTGCACAGTCACAGGCTCGCCCAGTTCCTCGACACCGCTGGCAGTAATGCGCAGATAAATGTCACGGTCGATGGTGAAGTTGAAGTCGGCCAGTTGCGCCCCCTCACCGTTGTTGAAGATCAGGTTCTCGTTCAGGCCCGTGTTGGCGGCACCCATGTCAAAGTAGGTATAGGTCACGCCACCGACGCTCTGTTTGCCGGTGGGCGTCATGCCAGGCCAGCCGCCGTTCAGGTCATTCACGTCGCCCCACATGTAGAGGTTCAACGCGTTCCAGCCCGTCTCGTCAAGCACATAGACCACATAGCCGTCATGCTCGATCTCGGGACCGTCACTGCCCCAGTAATAGCTCTCCCAGCGTTCACCCCACACGTTGGTAAAGGTGCCCACGGCGGGATTGTCGGTATGGTTGGCTTTTTCACCCTTGACCGTGAACTCGGTGCCCTGGGTGGAACTGTAGAAGCGGTAGCCATCGGCCAGCGTCTTGCCCGGCTCAAAGGTGGCAGGATCCAGATAGATGCCCCACTTGATGTCGCTGTCGGGAGCCTTCATGAGTTTCCACTGCTCCTTGCCCATCGACGCGCTGTCGCCGTTGAAGGCACCCATGATGTAGATTTCCTCGTCCACGGCGGTACCGTAGGGGGCGATGAACTCGAGCAGGATGCGGTCGGCCCGCGTCTCAAACTGCTGGCACTCGTGGTCAAAGATGATGTCCTCATCCCCCGAGCAACTGGTCATCACGCTCGTGACGGCCAGCAACGCCACTATCAGACTGTATATATTCCTTGTTTTCATATCGTTGTCATTGATTAGGGATTACAATTAATAATTGGGATTCTGGATCAGGCCCGGGTTGACCGACAGGGCCGACTGAGGCAGCGGATACCACTCATACTTGGTATTGCGCTTGGCAGGCAGGTCGATTCCAGCCTCGGTTGCACGGCCCCAGAACCACCAGGTGCCCTGGGTGAACTTGTTGAAGCGGCGCAGGTCAGTGCGGCGACGATTGCCCTCACCCAGATATTCCTTGCCCCACTCGCTCAGCATCCAGTCCATGTCAAAGGTATTGAAGCCGGGACCGGGTACCGACAGGGCCGCAGCGCGGTTGGCTGCAGTGAAGTAGCGCTGACGCACGGCGTCAACATAGTTGCGGGCCTCGCCGCTGTTACCCTTGCGCATCTCGCACTCGGCCACGTTGTAATAGGCCTCGGCAAGGCGGAACTGCACGTCGTCAATCGACTTGAAGCCGCCGGCGTCACTAGTGGGATAGAGCGGATACTTCACCAGGCGGACACCCGAGTTGGTCTCACCCCAGCGGGGGCTCATCACGGTCTCGAGTGTGCGTCCCTGGTTGAGGAAGGTTCCCACCTGGTCCACATAGACCAGATCCTGGCCATCGCGGTCGGCATCGGCCTTGAGGACGTCACCGGTGCCAAAGTTGGCACGCATCACGCCCTTGAGGAACATGCCGGGGCCGTGGGTCGCGGTCGTCACATTATATACATAGTTCTGCTTGCGAATGTCGCGATCGTCAAAGCGCTCATAGGGGGCACCCAACTTGTCGTTATAGGGGGCGTCCAGGAAGCAGTTGGCTCCCTCACTGCCTCCGGTGGGCAGGACGGTGCCCGCGTTGTCATAGCTAGGCACGAGGCAGACGCAGTTCCAGGCACCGA
>JAFTFA010000296.1 GCA_017449785.1 Muribaculaceae bacterium
ACAATTTCGGCTACAATCTGTCCCGCACGTTGGAGGAGATCAGGCCGACTTTCACATTCGACGAGACTTGCCAGCACACGGTCCCCGAGGCCATCATTTGCTATCTCGAGGGCAAGGACTATGAGGACGTCATCCGCCTGGCCATCACGCTTGCCGGTGACGCCGACACGCTGGCTGCCATTGCCGGATCCATTGCCTCGGCTGTCAAGGATGTCAGCACCGAGGTGACCCAGCGAGTGATATCGCTGTTGAGTGATGAGTTCTGTACAACCCTGCTGCGCTTCAACGAGCTGGTGGCAAAACGTGAGATTGAAGCCCAATGATGGACATGAACAACGGCATCCTCAAGGTCGTCAAGAGCCTGGCTGCCAAGAAATATCGTGATGATGAAGGCCTGTTTGTCGCAGAGGGTACCAAGTGTGTGCGAGACACTTGGCAGCACTTCAACTGCCGCTGGCTCATTGCCAAGCGTTCGTGGTATGAACAGTGTGGCACGGCCGAGCACTACGACAAGATCGTCTTTGCCAACGGCCAGCAGATGGCCCGCATCTCTCAGTTCGACACGCCCAGCGATGTGATTGCCGTCTATGAGAAACCTGCCGACGTCATCGATGCCGACCGCGTGGCAAGCAGCCTGAACATCGTGCTTGACAACGTTCAGGATCCTGGCAACCTGGGCACCATCATCCGTCTGGCCGACTGGTTCGGCGTGCATGACATCTTTGCCAGCAAGACGACCGTCGATGTCTATAACCACAAGGTGGTACAGGCGACGATGGGTGCCATCGCCCGTGTCAAGGTCCACTACGGGGACCTCGAGGACGTGTTCGAGCAGTATGCCGATTTACCCGTCTATGGCACTTTCCTCGATGGCAAGGACATCTACCGCAGCGAGCTGGGCAAGAAGGGTTTTGTCATCTTCGGCAACGAGGGGCAGGGCATCAGTGCCAAGGTGGCCAAGCACGTGGATAGCCGCCTGCTCATCCCCAAAGCCATAACTGCTGGCAGCGAGTCGCTCAACGTGGGTGTTGCTGCCGCCATCACCATCAGCGAGTTCTTCCGCCGTTAATCACAACCACCTCCACCATCATGGCCAAGCAACAAGTCAAGACTACCTACTTCTGCAAGAATTGTGGCAACGAGTCGCCCAAGTGGCTCGGCAAGTGCCCCGCTTGCGGCGAGTGGAATACCTATATCGAGGAACCCAAGGCTCCCAAGTCCTCATCGTCATCGTTGCGATATGGTCCGGTGGGCGATAGTAGCCACAAGACGCTCGAACCCGTCAAGATTTCAGAAATCCGTGCCGAGGACCAACCCCGCATCAACCTGCCCAGCGGGGAGTTGAACCGCGTGCTGGGTGGTGGCCTCGTGCCGGGCAGCATCGTCCTGCTGGGCGGCGAGCCGGGCATCGGCAAGTCGACGCTGGTCTTGCAGAACGTGTTGCGCATCCGCTCTCGTCGTGTCCTCTATGTCTCGGGCGAGGAGAGCCCGCAGCAGTTGCGCATGCGTGCCGACCGCATCGCCGGCGGCCGCATGGACTGTGAGTGCTACCTGTTGTGCGAGACGTCACTTGACAACATCTTTGCCAGCATCCGTTCTTTCCAGCCTGGGCTCATCATCGTCGATTCGATCCAGACCATTGCCAGTGAACAGCTCGAAAGCGCCCCCGGCAGCGTGACCCAGGTGCGCGAGTGTGCCGCCGCCTTCCAGCGTTATGCCAAGGAGACCTACACGCCTGTCATCCTCATCGGCCACATCAATAAGGAGGGCAGCATCGCCGGCCCCAAGGTGCTGGAGCACATTGTCGATGCCGTTATCCAGTTTGAGGGCGACCGCAACTACCTTTACCGCATCCTGCGGCCCATCAAGAACCGCTTCGGCAACACGAGCGAGATAGGCATCTATGAAATGAAGGAGGATGGATTGCGCGAGGTGACCAATCCCAGCGAATTGTTGCTCAGTGACCGTGACGGCGACTTGTCGGGTACGGCCATCGGTGTCACTATCGACGGCATGAGACCTTTTCTCATCGAGGTGCAGGCACTGGTCAGCACGGCGGCCTATGGCACTGCCCAGCGTTCGGTCACGGGATTTGACCAGCGTCGCATGAACATGCTGCTGGCCGTGCTGGAAAAACGCCTGGGATTCAAGTTGGCCCAGAAGGATGTTTTCCTGAACATCGTCGGCGGCATCAAGGTCAATGACCCGGCTCTGGACTTGGCCGTCATCAGTGCGATCCTGTCTTCTAACGTGGACATGGCTATCAATGCCAACGTCTGCTTCGCCGGTGAGGTGGGGCTGTCGGGCGAGATTCGTCAGGTCACGCGATGCGAGCAGCGTGTCACCGAGGCTCAGAAACTTGGTTTTGACACCATCATCATCCCCAAGAATAACCTCAAGGGCGTCAAGCGCGACGCTTGGACCATCCGTGTCGTCGAGGTCTCCCGCGTCGAGGACGCATTCCGCTACCTGTTCGGCTGAAAACCCCTTATTTATCCTTGATGAACGATACCGCGGGGCAAGGAATCTCAATACTCCTTGCCTGGCTTGTTCTTGTTGTGGCAGTTCTTGCCGCAACCGCAACCGCAGTCGCCGCCCTTGCCGCGTGTCGTCTTGATGACGCGCCGCAGCACATACACCAGTGCCACGGCAACGATGCCGAGCACGATAATCGTCTGGATGATTGTTGATGTTGTCATGTTGCCGATGATTTGTTTAAGATAACATCCGGGCCACTTGGTAGAAGATGAACGACACGATCCATGCCACGCCGGTAGTATATACTACCTCAAATGCTACCCATTTCCAGCCCGCCTCGCGCTTGATGGCTGCCAGCGCAGCGATGCACGGGAAATAGAGCAGGATGAAGAGCATGAACGAGTAGGCCACGATCGGGTCAAACACGTGTTCGCCGTTGGGCTTGGTGGCCGTCTGGAGTTTCTCCTTGAGCGATGCCGATTCCTCGGTGGCATCGGCCTCGCCGGTATAGAGCACACCCATTGTCGAGACAACGATCTCCTTGGCCGCGGCTCCCGTGAGCACGCTCACGCCCATCTGCCAGTTGAAGCCCAGCGGGGCGACCAGCGGCTCGATGGCCTTGCCCATCTGGCCCATGTAGGAATTCTCGATTTGCTCCTGGGGCGTCTGGCCCTCATGGCGGGGGAAATAGCCCAGTGCCCACACGATGATCGAGGCCGCCAGGATGATGGTGGCCATCTTCTGGAGATATTGCTTGCCCTTGCTCCACATGTGGATGGTGGCGTTGCGGGCTGTGGGCTTGCGGTAGGGCGGCAGCTCCATCACAAACTGCGTCTTGTCGTGCTTGAGGAAGGTCTTGCTCATGATGATGGCCGTGAGCGCCGCTACGACGATGCCCACCAGATAGATGCTCATCAGGATCAAGCCCTGCTTGGCGGTAAAGAAGGCGGCCACCAGCAGCAGATAGGCCGGCAGTCGGGCCGAGCACGACATGAATGGCACGGTCAGTATGGTCACCAGACGGTCACGCCGGTTCTCGAGGGTGCGTGTCGCCATGATGGCCGGCACACCGCAGCCAAAGCCGATGAGGTAGGGGATAAACGATTTGCCGTGGAGGCCGACGCGGTGCATGATGCGGTCCACAATAAACGCAGCGCGTGCCATGTAGCCGCTGTCCTCGAGCAGTGAGATAAAGAAGAACAGGATCAGAATCTGCGGCAGGAACACGAGCACGCCGCCCACGCCGCCGATGATGCCGTCCACTATCAGGTCGCGCAGGATGCCGTCGGGCATCACTTGGCTGATCCACTCACCGATCCAGCCGATGCCGCTCTCGATCCACTGCTGTGGATAGGCTCCTAGCGTGAAGGTGGCCTCAAACATCAGCCACATCAGCAACAGCAGGATGGGCAACGCCAGCCAGCGGTTGGTCAGCAGGCGGTCCATCGAGTAGCCTGGCTTGGTGTCGTCGGTTGCTCGGTCGGGGTTGGGGGTCAATGCCTCGGCAAGTGCTCCGCGCACGAATCCATATTTCAAGTCGGTGATGATGCTCACGATGTCGTCATTGTAGTCCCGCTCAATGCGTTGGCGCATCTCGGCGGCTTTGGCCTTGACCTGTTCGGCATTTTCCTGCGCGTCGAGCAGTTGTATGGCGTGCTGGTCATTCTCGATGATCTTCAGCACGGTGTAGCGGTCCAGGGTGGGGCACATGCCACCCAGTTCCTTCAGGCAATCCTCAATGAGGGTGCCGTAGTTCACGTTGTGGTGCAGTGTCTCTTTCTCGCTCTCGTCGATAGCCGCCATCGTGGCTTGCAGCACCTCCTTGACGCCCTGGCCGTTATAGGCTGTGACGGGAACCATGCGGGCTCCCAGCAGGCGGCTCATCATCTCCACGTCCAGTTTGTCACCGCTTTTCTCCAGCTCGTCCCACATGTTCAGGGCGATGACCATCGGGATGTTCATGTCCATCACCTGGGTGGTGAGGTAGAGGTTGCGCTCTAGGTTGCCGGCATCCACGATGTTGAGGATGGCGTCGGGGTGGTTGTCACGGATGTAGGTGCGTACATACATCTCCTCGGGAGAATACTCGGTCAAGGAGTAGGTGCCGGGCAGGTCCACGAGTTGGACCCTGCGTCCGCCGATGGTGAACCACCCCTCCTTGCTGTCAACGGTCACTCCGCCGTAGTTGCCCACTTTCTCCCTCGCGCCGGTCACATTGTTGAACATCGACGTCTTGCCACAGTTAGGGTTGCCGATGAGGGCCACGCGCAACACGTTGTCGGCCATCGGGTCGATGCCGGCCACAGCGGTTTCGACTGTGCCGTTGAAGGTATCTTCCAGATCACAGAAGTCTGCATCCTTGTCGGTGACTTCGATCTGGGCAGCCTCGCTGTGGCGCAACGAGATGTGCGATCCCAGGATCATGTATTCCACGGGATCCTTCAGCGGGGCGTTCTTGAGTACGGTTACTCTGGCTCCGCGAACGAAGCCCATCTCCAGCAACCGCTGGCGGAAAGCCCCGTCGCCCATCACGCGCACCACCTGCACCGTCTGGCCCACCGATTCGTCGTTGAGCAGCCGGGTTCGATAGCTATTCTGGTTGTTTTTATCTTGGTCTGTCGTCATGTCGTGTATGTATTATATTCCAACTTGCAAAATTACTCCCCATGAATGATGTCTGCAATCGCTTTTTTTGGTGTTTTCGGTCAATTTTATCCCCATTTATGGGGATATTTTCAACAGTTTTGATTACCGATGACGTTTGAACCAAATTACGCATTGTGTGAGTCCCGCGCGCGATGCAGTCTTAAAAACGCTGCTATCGAGGGTAGCATTGTCTTTATTTGCCTTCCTTTATAATTCAGCGACATGGCGGCTTGGTGTGATATTTCGGCTGGACGTTCTCGCCGAATAGTCGCCATGTCGGTCTTGAAACCATTAACAAATGTTAAATATTAAAATATGATTAAACTTTTCCTCTTTTGATTAGTCAATATAGCGACTTCGATGAAGTAATGAACGCTTCAAACGAAGTAAACTGACTTTTTCTTAATAATAAAACACTTCAACAACCTTGTGTCAAACTGCTGACGAAGCATGATGCGACACAGAACATATAGGTCCCGACAGACTAACAACAGTCTCGGGACTTTTGTTTTGCACCATGGGTATTAGGAATTGGCATCCGCCAACTGAAACCCACATCCCGATGTCTTGGACGGTTTTTATCCCCATTTATGGGGATAAAAAAAAGAATAAAAGGCAAGAATTAGTGATTGCAGTAGTGATTGCGACATACTAATTTTGCAGAT
>JAFTFA010000297.1 GCA_017449785.1 Muribaculaceae bacterium
TGTTGGAATACTGCAATGCTGTGCAGTGATAAAGCACCCGATCAACTCCTTTGATGATCCTCCTTCTTCCTTGGAGACTTTAGTTGTGATATACTCGGTGTTGAGACCTTCATGGTGAGGGTAGCCTTGAACTATTCCTACAAAACTGTTTGTGGGCTCTGCGATCAACATCCCGAGGTCGATGATAGTGCTGTTGCTAAGCTGAACAGCACTGAAATCATTGGTATGTGATTTCGCATTGGCCAGGCAGTTGATGTGATTATCGCGATTGAAACTGTTGCGTTCACTCTCGATAGCCCATTGGTAAAACTCTTCAAGAGAATATAACTTTGTGAGATCTGATTTAGAGTTAATTGTGGAATCCGATTTAAACGTGAAAATGCCAAACTCCTGCTCGGGAGTGAGAATGTCAACTACAATAGCCGTCAGGAAGTTGGGATGGTTGGGGTCCTTCAGCTGCATCTGCACATTAGCATCGGAATTACTGAAAAACACGCCTAGTCCAGGATGAGAATGGACCCAGCAGGTCAAGTCATATTGCAGGTTGGTCTCGCGACGCAACTTGCGGAGTTTTTCCCTGACCTTCATCTTGATCTTACCGCCAAAGTTCAGTTCATACTCTGCAAAGACGGCATCGTCACCAGGCAGGACGATATGTTCGAGCGAAACATAATATTCATTAGTTTCGCTATCAAATACCCAACGCCCTAACACCATGCAGCCGTCCTCCTTGGGATTGTCGGGATTGCGCAAGTCCTCGGCATACATGTTGTAAATGTCCTTGATGCAGGTGTTCTTGATATAGATGCGTCTCACGGCCGAGTCTTGGCAGAAGTCGTTGCAGTCAATCTGCTTGTAGGCCGGGTTGTCGATGACGTCTTCAAGGCTTTGTGTCTTCAAGATTGCTGCGGTTTTGCGTCTAACGATGATGGCCGATGCTGCTTGTTCTGTCGATATTTGATTGTTTGATGTATTTGCAGCTACTCGATGATTGCGATTCTTCTTGCTCGCTTTGAAGAACCACAATGCAAGGGCAAATATCATCAGTGACAGCCAGGTGCACAGACCGATCAGCTTCCAGTCAAGTTGACTCCAGGCCGAATTGTTCTCGGCCATTGTTCGGTTGACGCATTCTTCTAGTTTGGTGATATTGCGTTTTCTGTAGGCCAGCTTGCTATCGACAATAGATGCAATACTATCCACGGCGGCATCCCGGTCTTGGATTTGATATCGACCGTAACTGTCAATGAACTTGGTGGTTAAGGATGTTTGGTGGCTACTATGATAGTCAAGAGAATCTTTCATCGCACTAATCTGTCCTTCTAGATCTTTATCGGCGATAAATGATTTCTTGTCTTTCCAGTTTTCTAGTTCATAGATCAGTTGGTTGATTTGTTCTTCTTCCTCTTGGATCGACGACCTGTTATAATATGGCTGGGTTTCGATGAAGTTACAGAATTCCTCAACTAATTTGTCCATGGTGATCGTCCTGCCATATCGGGCCGCATGTCCATTGCTCGGCCACGTCGAGGCCAGCAGCAGGAATGTGATTGTAATTATGTGTCTGTACTTGTTCATTGTCAAATAGAAACTCCTCCGTTGTCTTTTTTCTTGCCTTTGACGGCATTGCCTAACTTGTTTACATTGGATTGAACAGCTTGGCGGCTCTTGTTCTTCACTTGGTTGACAGCCTGATGAGCCTTGTTGCGTGCATAGCTTTGAGCTCTGCGCCTGGCTTCATTCTCAGCTCGTCTAACCATGCTCTGTTGCATGTCCATCATGCTCTTCTGGTTCTTGGCATTGCGCCTGTTTTGGAGTAATTGGTTGCCACCAAAACCGAGCAACCCAAGTATTACGGCTACAATGCCCATTAAGATATTACGCCATGTTTTTTTATGATTTAATTCTTCAAGCTTTTCGTTATAGCTGTCAAAAACCTCATTGATTTGATTCTTGATTTGCTCGTCTTTGATTTCATTCCTTAGATCTCTCAATTTGATGATGTCATCTTCTAGAGTCTCGTCTATAGGTAGTTTTTCCTGTTTAGGAATACGTTCTTGAGCATCGGCTATGAGGTCTTGGGCCTTTCTGATATTTTCGTCATTAATTGAATCCTTTACACGATCGTTTTTTATTTCTTCTAATTCTTTCTTCTTATCCTCACGAAGTTGAATGACATCGGCGATTTTGTCCCTGAGCTTGGGTGAAACGCGCGCTTGTATGTCCATTAGATGACCGATGCGGCTTTCAATTATTGAACCGTCAACATTGCCTTTCTCCAGCTCTTTCAGAATATATTCTATGGTTGTTTTGGCATCTTCGTCATCGCTTATGGTTTCTTCCTGATTCGAGACTGTATCAGTAATAGTCTCAGTTACGAGTTTTTTTTCATATCCATTCACTGTACCTTTGGCATTGGAAGTTCTTTTCTCTTTTCTCAAGTTAATCTTTAATGGATTACACTCAGCAAAGATGAAATAGTTCTTTTTCTTCTCGTAGTGTGCTAGGTAGACTGGGATGCTCAGTGTTGGCTTCTGGCCATTATCTATGTCAAATGTAATGGCGGGTTCCTCGTTGATGAGAAAGTAGCCGTCATCTGAACGATGATAACGTGCGTAGGCTGGTACCGAGAACGCTTTGACCGATCTTCCCGTGAACTTGGTGTTGTCTCCATAATTACCGACGCGGTCAAAGAACATCACCTTGACTTCACTCAATTTTGAATACTTCCCCTTATAGATGCCTCCCAATTTCTTGTTGACATCAGTGAAGCGGTTCATCACGAACAGAACAGTCGGTATCTTAGCGACCAACAGCGCTTTAAGCACCTCCGACTCCATGTCTGTAGAATTGAAACA
>JAFTFA010000298.1 GCA_017449785.1 Muribaculaceae bacterium
GTCACCGTTGTTGAAGAACAGACCGTCCAGACGCAGACCGTAGGTCAGCTTGAAGTTGCGGGTCACGTTCCACTCGTCCTGGGCATACAGGCCGGCCTTGTTGAACTGCACGCGGGCAGCAGGCTTGGTCTCGCTACCGTAACCGTAGGTCAAGCAGACAACCTCGGGGGTAGCACCGTTGATAAAGTCATCAACGCTGTTGTAGCGGTAGTAACCAGTACCGTTGCGCATGTACTGGTTGTCGGCCATCTGGTGCTCAAACGACAGGCCACCCATGATCTTATGGTTGCCATAGTACCAGGTCACGTCGTCACGCAGATTCCAGATCGTGTTGTGAACAGCGTTGTTCCAGGTGAACAGCTCATAACCCAGAGCCATGTAGTTGTCGCGGTTGCCCTCGGCGTCGAGCATCGTGATGTCGATGAAGGGGAACTCGCTCGAGTTGGTCGTGCGGATATCATCCAGCTTGGACAGGGTAGCCAGGAACTGGTTCGACAGGTTGTCGCTCAGGCGGCTGTTCAGGTCCAGAGAGAAGGAGTGTACCAGGTTGTCCATGCCATACATCGAGTTGGCAAACGAGAAGGACTTCTGCGACACGCGGTAGTTGGCCATGCGGGTGCCACCGTCCATCGAGGTGCCGTTGGGATTGCTCCAGTAGCGGTTCTTGGTGTAGTTGTAGCGCAGGGCCAGGTGGTGGTCATGGTTGATGTTCCAGTCCAGGCGGGCCAGCAACTTGTAGTTGTTCTCGTCGGCAGGGAAGCTGGTATAGGAACCCGTGTTGTAACCATACTTGTTCTTCACGTGGTCGCTCACGCGGGCCAGGTCGGCCAGCGTCGTGCGGGAAACGTACTGGTCGGGAATGGCAACACCATCCTCCGAGGCACGCCACATGTTCACGATCGTCGGCTGCTTGGTCATCTCACCGTTGACAAAGAAGAACAGCTTGTCCTTCAGGATCGGGCCGCCGATGGTGGCACCATAGGTGGTCACCTGGAACTTCTCGCGGGCCTGACCGATCTGGGTGCGCTGCACGGCATCACCACGCATGTTCTCGTTGCGGTGGAAGATGTAGGCACTGCCGCGGAAGGTGTTGGTACCACTCTTGGTGATAGCGTTCACACCACCGCCGATGAAGTTGGTCTGGCGAACGTCATAGGGCGAAATCACCACCTGCAACTCCTCGATAGCCTCGATGCTGATGGGGTTGCCACCACCGGGCAGGTTTTCACTCAGACCGAAGTTGTTGTTGAAGTTAGCACCGTCAACCGTGAAGTTAGCGGTACGGCCGTCGGTACCAGCAAAGCTCATGCCGTTACCGCCGTAGGGCGACAGACGGGTCACGTCGGTCAAGCTGCGGGTAACAGTGGGCAGGTTGCTGATCTGGCTGCTGTTGATGTTAGTCGCAGCACCGGTTTTCTCGGCACGGAACTTGGTGGCAGCAGCAGTAACGACAACCTCACCCAGGGTGTTGGCGTCAACGCTCATGTCGACGTCAAGGTTCGAGGTCTCGGCCAACTGCAGCATCACGCCCTCAATCGAGCGGGGCTCATAGCCGATGTAGCTCACCGTTACAGTGTAAGGACCACCGGGTCGCATACCCTGGATGGTGTAACGGCCATCGATGTTGGTCACGGCGTTGTACTTCGTGCCCGAGGGCGTGTGCAACGCGGTAATCGTGGCGCCAATCATCGCCTGTTGATTTTCATCGGTCACAACACCCGACAGCGCCGAGGTCGTCACCTGAGCACTCGAGGCCAATGCCACAAAGAACATCGCCACCAATGCCAAAAGCTTTACTGTTCTCAACATACAAAAACTTGTTTAAATTGATGAAAAAATGATGAATTATTAAAAAATTGATTGTTTTGGTTCCGGTTCATAAAAAGCGTTCGCGCCACATTAGCGGGGTCCTCCCCGATTAATGTAGCGCGTAGGTCGCTGGACACACTCTCTTGCAACGGCTGGCTGGACTGGATCCTCACCTCACCGCTACAAGTTATCCTGAAAGGTATGCCCAATGAATATACTGACATTTTTTCTCATGTGTCGCTTTGACGGCTGCAAAGTTAGGCATTTTTCTCCACCCGACAAGCGACTTTCCAAAGTTTTTTTATTTACAATCACTGGTAAAACGTGAAAACACATCAGAATCACGCTTAGCGTACGGCCTCGCCTTGGCCATAGCCACACAGCACCAGGATTGCAGGAGTCCCACAAACATCAGTTACTCAACACTTTCCGGGCGCAGCACCAAGTCACACATTGCCGGGCCCATCTGTCAGAAACAGCCACACCACGCGCGCCCCCCACAACGCCGATGCCCTCAGAAAAATCAGACTGATCAGTTGTTTGATTCAAGGACGCGGATGCCATCAGACTTTTCAGATTGTTCAGTTGTTTATAAAAAAGGTTGTTTCAAGTTGTTTGAAGGCTAGGTCTTTTTCACGCGGTCGGGGTGCTGGGCGATGAACGATTTCCATGACTTGGTGCCCTTGCCCGTGAAGGGTTTGTTGCGCTCATAGAAGTGGCACAGGGCCGCCGCCAGCGCGTCGGTAGCGTCCAGCAGATGAGGCATCTGGGCCTCGTCGATGCCCAGCGTGCGCTGCAGCATCAGGGCCACCTGCTCCTTGCTCGCCGCGCCGTTGCCGGTGATGGCCATCTTGATCTTCCTGGGCTCATACTCGCTGATGGGGATCTCGCGGTTGAGCGCCGCCACCATCGCCACCCCCTGGGCGCGCCCCAGCTTGAGCATCGACTGCACATTCTTGCCATAGAACGGCGCCTCGATGGCCATCTCGTCGGGCAGATACTCGTCGATGACGCCGCTGACGCGCTCATAGATGTGCCGCAGCCTCATGTAGTGGTCCTCCATGCGGTTGAGTTGCAGCACGCCCATGACGATGAGCTCGGGCTTCTTGCCGTTCACGCCCAGCAGGGCATAGCCCATGACATTGGTGCCCGGGTCGATGCCGATGATGATATTCTGGTACTCTTTCTCCATCTTTTAGTGCAAAGTTACCGCTTTTTATTCACACCGACAAGAAAAAATGATTACCTTTGCCACATCTACCCACCAAAAAACGTTACATTATGAAGCACCTATTCCCCACCCTGTCGAGCCGCTGGCTCACGCTGCCTGTAGCGATCTTCATGGCCATCACCGCCCTGCCGCTACACGGCCAGCCTCACCCCGATGACTACACCCGCCTGCTCACCGCCGACGAGAGGGAGTCGGCCGAATATGCCATCAGCATCATCGGCAACGACCTCGCCTCCAGGAAAGGAGGCACCCGGGTCCTGTCTGCCGCCAATCGCCTGCTCAACAACGAGGAATCCCAACTGTGGACCAACGGCATCTGTGTCTATGAGACCGTCTATGACGAGGAGGAGCGCGCCGTCCTGTTCAGTCCCGTCCTGCGGACCAACGACATCGAGGGCATCATCCACCTCGAGCCGCTCGAGGTCAAGGGCCGCAACATCGTGATGGCCGACAGGCCCGACGTCAAGATCACTGTCGAGCAGGTCGCCGGCCACACCCTCCTCGTGGGCCGCAACGCCCAGGGCAAGCCGGTCATGGTTCTCCACAGCATCACCCGCGACCAGCTCAACGACGACAGTTGGCCCGCGCTGGCCCTGTTCCCCATCATGGGCAAGTATGCCATCGCCGGCGGGGAATACGCCATCCTCGGCCCCAAGATGGATTTCTACACCGATGTCGATTCTGATACCGACCCCGGATGCCCCGTGGCCCTGTATGTCAACCGCGACTTCAAGTCGATCAACATCCTGTATGGAGCCGGGCGCGTGAGCCGCGGCAACCCCAACAGCCCCAAGTGGGGCAAGATGCCGGGTGGCGGCGGTGCCGGTGCCATCATGGGCCCGATGGAGTGGAAAATCACGCCCACCGTCGATGGGATGCAGGCCATCGTCATCCACGACGAGCCCTTTGTCTTCCACAACCCGGCCATCGGCAACGAGGGCGACACGGCCATGTTCACGCTGGTACAGGGCCCATACGACGGCCTGCCTGGCAAGTGGGCTGCCGCATCGGTCATCCCCTTGACCGTTGAGGTGCTCAAGCTCTTCCCCAACGAGATACTCAAGCTCATGCGCGGCGAGATCTATGCCCGCCATGGCGACACCTTCAAGGATCCCAACACGCAGCGCTACTTCGACGCCCAGCCCTGGTACTATCGCAGCGGCGGCCGCATCACCCTCACCGACGTCGAGCGCCTCAACTACGCCCTCATCACCCACGTCATGTCCATTCCCCGCTGACGACACCGCTTTTTCAACTTCAACCAATTGGGCCAATCGGGCTAATTTCACCCGATTGGCCCAATTGGCACTATTTAACCTGTCGTTGTTTCCTATTTCAATTTCAGGGCCTTGCTGATGCGGTCGGACACCGGCGTGAGGATGCACGCCACGCCAAAGGCGACAAGGATCCATGCCAGCCACACGAGGGGCGGCCACTTGAACATCACAAAGAAATCGTTGAACAGTCTCACGGCGAGGAAGCCGTGGGCAAGCCACATCACCATCGATTTCTTGCCCAGCGGGATGAGGATATACTGGCTCAACTTGGTCGGGGTGAAATGCAGCACCAGCCACAGGATCAGCACGGCCAGGTAGGGAATCGAGTTGACCCAGGGGTTGCCCTTGAGCAGGAAGGCCACGGCCAGCAGCACCCACAGCAGGGCATTCTTGCCGCGCAGCTTGCTCCACGTCAACTCGTGCCCCGACAGGTAGTAGCGCGCGATCATGGCACCGGCGGTGACACCCATCAGCATCTGCGAGGCCAGCACGACCAGGTAGATCGCCTTGTGGTAGCAGAAGAACGATTCATAGTACAGTCCTATCAGCACCGTCATCCCCGTCGTGATCAAGAAGCCCAGCACCAGCGAGAGGATATAGCCCAGCCGCTCCATGCACTTGAAGAGCCACTTCGAGCACGAGGTCACCATCAGGTAGGGCAACATGAACCACGTGTACTGGCTATAGTCCCAGCGCCAGCCGATGAAGTTGGCAAACACTATATCGGGCGACAGGTCAAACAGCCCCGGACGCCACCACGAGCCGATGCCCAGCACAAACACTCCCAGCACCAGCCAGAAGGTGATATAAAGCCTCAGGGCACGCTTGAGCAGGTAGGTCCCTGTCATGCGCCCGTCATTGTAGGTACAGTACA
>JAFTFA010000299.1 GCA_017449785.1 Muribaculaceae bacterium
TGTCAGCATGGCTCGGGAGGGTAGTGCTGATTTTTTCTTTTTTGTTGTGGTGGGATGGGGGGGGGGAATTGTTGTTCGGGTGGTTTTTTATGTGTAATTTTGCGATAGTAAACTTTATATCGATGTGATGATGACCGAGAAGGAGAAAATGCTGGCGGGGCTGCCCTATAGTGCGGTCGACGCGCAGTTGTTGAAGGAACTGAATGAGACCAAGGATGTTATCCATGAGTATAACCGGTTGGCGCCGAGCGACATGGCCCGTCGCACTGAGATGCTGCTGGGGCTGCTGGGGCGCGTCGGGGATGACAAGATATTGATCAATCAGCCGTTCTACTGCGACTATGGCAAGCACATCAGGGTGGGGAAGAGGTTCTTTGCCAACTTCAATTTCACGGTGCTGGACGAGGCGCTGGTGACCATCGGCGATGATTGCTTTGTGGGGCCCAATGTGGGTATCTACACGGCTTGCCACAGCACGGACCCGGTGGAGCGCAATTCGCGGCGCGAGTGGGCGTTGCCGGTGACGATCGGGGACAATGTGTGGATCGGCGGCGGGGTGACGATCCTGGCTGGCGTGACCATCGGCGATAATGTGACGATCGGGGCGGGGTCGGTGGTGACTCGTGACATCCCGTCTAATTGTGTGGCCGTGGGCAATCCGTGCCGTCCTGTCAAGTCGCTGGGCGATCGGCAATGACCCTCGCTGGCGGCTGGATGCAACAAATGCCGTTACAGTCCTTGCGGACCATAACGGCTTGATGCGTTGTAGAGTGCGGGACACGGGTGTGCCCGCGACTTCCCTTACAGCGGGGGATTACTTGTAAACAGTGTCGCTGACAGTGAGGCTGTAACGACCCTTGGCGCGGCGACGGGCAAGCACCTTGCGGCCGTCGGCAGTGCGCATGCGACTACGGAAGCCATGCTTGTTGGCTTTCTTGCGGTTCGAGGGTTGGAATGTTCTTTTCATTTCTATCTCTGTTTTTTAGTTGTTCCGAAAATTTTTCGCAAAATGCGGTGCAAAATTAGTCCTTTTTTTCAAATTACACAAGAGTAAACGCATTTTTGCGGAAAAGTTTTTGTTTTTTTTCTCAAAATCACTACTTTTGCACCCACAAACGACTGAGTAGAAACAATTTTTATATAAAAACAATAGCATAACAACGATTGAATTATTATGATTAATGCTCAAGACATCAAGAACGGAACGTGCATCCGCTTGGACGGCGATCTGTATTTCTGCATCGAATTCCTTCATGTAAAGCCCGGTAAGGGTAACACCTTCATGCGCACCAAGTTGAAAAACGTGGTTGACGGCCGCGTGCTGGAGCGTCGCTTCAACATCGGTGAGAAGCTCGAGGACGTGCGCGTTGAGCGTCGCCCCTATCAGTACCTGTACATGGACGGCCAGGACGCTATGTTCATGAACAACGAGACCTTTGAGCAGATTCCCATCAGCAAGGACTTGATCACTGGTGCCGACTTCATGAAGGAGGGTGATATCGTTGAGGTTGTCAGCGATGCTTCGACCGAGACCGTGCTCTTCGCCGAGATGCCCATCAAGACCCAGCTCAAGATCACTTACACCGAGCCCGGCGTGAAAGGTGACACGGCCACCAACACCCTGAAGCCCGCCACCGTCGAGACCGGCGCCACCGTTCGCGTGCCCCTGTTCATCGACACCGACGAGATCATCGAGGTGGATACCCGTGACGGCAGCTACCAGGGCCGCGTGAGGTAATCACACATTTTTCTATCAATAGACCAAACAACAAGGGACGCTTCCTCATCGGGGGGCGTCCCTTGCCGTGTACTGTAATCGGGTGCGGGTCAGAGCTTGCGCAGGATCCAGGGCAGAGGCTCGAGGACCTTGAGGCAGACGCGCTGGCCGATGTCGTGGATCATCGCGGCGGCGTCGGCACTGTTGTCAAAGCCCTGGGCGATGACGTAATATTGCTTCTCGGGACCGCCCTGCATGACGTAGCTGCCGGTGAGGCCGCACTCCTGGCGCAGGCGCTCGCAGTAGCTCTTGGCGTTGATGCGCTGGGTGAAGCTGGCGACCACGACATTATAGGGCCTGGCGACAGCTGTCGTGTCGATAGCAATGTTGGCGTTGACATAGAGCATCCTGACGCTGTCACCGTTGATGAGGTGGGTGTAGCGCTGGCGCTCGGCGTCGATCTTGGCATAGGTCTCGGCCCCGATACCCGTCTTGCGTCGCTCGACGGCCTTCTCATAGGCCTCGCGGTAGTTCTTCTCGTTGCTGTGGCACGACGCGAGCGACAGGCCCGCCGTCAGCACCATCATTAATATGTATATCGTCTTTTTCATCTCTCCTCTAAAATCACTCCTCTCTCCTCACTCCTTCCCCAACTCAATCACCTGGGCATGGGTGATGTTGCCGTTGTCGAGGGTGAGCGTCACCAGCGTGCGCACCACCTGCCAGCCCTGGACGCCCGCGGCCCCGGGATTGACCACGAGGCAGCCCAGCGAGCGGTCGGGCATGACCTTGAGGATGTGGCTGTGGCCGCACACGAACAGTTTGGGCCGCGACAGCTCCAGTCGCTGGCGTATGCCCGGGGCGTACTTGCCGGGGTAGCCGCCAATGTGGGTCATCACCACCTTGACGCCCTCGACCTCAAAGATCTCCATCTCCTTGTAGCGCCGCCTGAGGCTCGCCCCGTCCACGTTGCCGCTCACGGCACGGAATACAGGCGCGATGCCCTCCAGCCTGTCGGCCAGGTCGTCGCTGCCGATGTCGCCCGCGTGCCAGATCTCGTCACAGTCGGCAAAGTGCTCGGCATAGCGGTCGTCCCACCACGCGTGGGTGTCGCTGATGATGCCTATCTTCTTCATTGTTATTATAATCCGATGAATCGTTCTGTGATCTTACTATTATTGAACGTGGCGGGCGCCCGTTTTATTGCGTGGACGTGGACGTTTCCCGGCGGCATGAGCGCAGCGGCGGCATGCGCTAAGGTACCTTTCGCGCTGTCATTCGCGCTGTTGGGCTTCATCTCGCAGGCCTGTCGCGAGCGGCGTTTTGGGAGTCCTGGCGACATGGCGCTTTGGCATGGGATACGGCGCGGGAACCAAATGTGGCGTTTTGTTTGTTAAAAAACCTTAACTCTGTGAATTTTGCATAAAGAATTAAGGCGGGTATAGGGGGAATTTGCTAATTTTGCCCGGTATTATCACATAACTTTATATCTTGATGGGGAAAGCTAGTATAAATATTGGAAAAGAGATTCATAATGAACTACTGCGCCAGGGCCATAGCGTGCTTTGGCTTTCAGAGCATTTGGGATGCAACCGCACTAATATATACAACATCTTTTCACGTGACAGCATCAGCACCGACCTGTTGCTTAAAATCAGCATTGCGCTGGACAAGGACTTCTTTGCACTGTACTCCTCGATGTTAGCCGCGAGCAAGGACGGCACTTCTCCTGCCGAGTGACCGTTTGGCTCGATCGCCTATCATTGTTGTCCGTTGAGGATTCGGGAAGACGTTGCTATAGCCCGATTGATAATGGATTGAAATTTGCGTTTAGATAGTGGGCTCACCCGAGCCTCCATTCTGTGCGCCCTGGGGTATCCTCAAGTGTGGATGTCGATAAACTCAATCAGCAAACATGAGATCGCACAGCACGCGAGAAATTCAACAAAATTATAAATAAAAAATCATTTTGTTGATTTCTCGGCCGTTGGGCCGATTTTAATAACCGCGCCGAGTTTTGCAACAGCCTTGTGCGGCCCTTCAGTCAGCTAAACTTCTCCCGGACAATAGTAGAAAAAATCCCCGCCTCCTGATTGACCAGGGGCGGGGAGCAAGCTGTTTAGAAGTTAAACTATATACTTATAGTCCACAGGCGGGTACGCCCAGACGATAAGCCATAATTGGGTGGGCAGGAGGAGTGGTTGTGTGGATCATTCCTTGCCGAATTGCTCAAAGAAGAGCGTGTAGGACGTCTTGTCCACGAGCTCCTCGGGGCCGAAGAACTGGATGGGGCCGGGATAGATGTAGCAGGTCTCGACAGCCCACTGGTCGCGGTTCTCGACAAAGTGCTTGAACGGTGCACCCTCGAGGTCAACGAGCGCCTTGCGGATCACTGGCTTGTCCTTGCCGGCGCGGCGCTCCATGTTCATCATCATCGTGATGGGCACGCCACAGGCGACCCAATCCTGGGCCTTGCGACCAAGGTGGGTGATGGCCGACATGTAGCCCGTTGCACCGACAAAGATGAGGTGGGATGCGTTGTAACCCCGCGAGTAGCAGTAGTCGGCGTCAAAGTTTGACGGGAATGAGCAGCGTCCCTCGTAGCCGAAGAAGTGGTGCTGAGTCTTGAACTTGATGTGCTCGATCTCGCCGGCCTCGGCACGCATCTCGAGGATATGGCCCACCATGCGGCTGAGCAGTCGTTCGGACTCGATCTGCGACACGAGGACGTTGCCGTGCTCGTCGCGGTCCAGAGTGAGCTGGCGTGCCACGTCGTCGGGCAGCGACTGATAGACCTCGCGGTTCTCCTCGCTGAGGTGCTCGGACACAAATTCGTTCTGGGTCTCGTCCTTCATGCGGGGAATGTCGGGATACTTGGTCAGCAGCTCGTTGAGCTCGGCGATGAGCTTCTTCATCGTGGGGACAAACTCGACGATGCCCTCGGGAACGAGGACCGTGCCGTAGTCCATGCCCATGTCGTGGCGCTTGATAACGATGGTCGCAATCTCCTCGGCAATGTCATGGAGGGTCATGTTGCGGGCCTCGACCTCCTCGCTGATGATGCAGTAGTTGGGGCGGGTCTGCAGGGCACACTCCAGAGCGATGTGCGACGCCGAGCGTCCCATCAGCTTCATGAAGTGCCAGTATTTCTTGGCAGAGTTACAGTCGCGGGCAACGTTGCCGATGAGCTCACTATAGACCTTGGTAGCGGTATCAAAGCCGAACGAAATCTCGATGTGCTCATTCTTGAGGTCGCCGTCGATGGTCTTGGGGACACCGATGACCTGCACGCCGGCATCGTGGGCCTTGTAGTACTCGGCAAGGACGGCAGCGTTGGTGTTGCTGTCGTCGCCGCCGATGATCACCACGGCCGTGATGTTGAGCTCGCGCAGAATCTGGAGGCCGGCCTCAAACTGCTCGGGCTTCTCCAGCTTGGTGCGGCCCGACCCGATGAGGTCAAAGCCGCCCGTGTTGCGGTACTGCTCAATCATGTCGCCGGTGATCTCGATATAGCGGTGCTTCACCAGGCCGTTGGGACCGCCCAGGAAACCAAACAGGCGGCAATACTTGTTCAGAGCCTTGATGCCGTCATAGAGGCCGCAGATCACGTTGTGGCCGCCAGGTGCCTGACCGCCGCTGAGGATCACACCCACGTTGAAGGGCTTCTCGGGGGGCATGGCCGAGTCGTCGCGTTCAAAGGTCAATTGGGGCATGCCATAGGTGCAGGGGAACTGTGCCTTGATAGCTTCTTGATCGGCCACCGACTGGGTGGGCTCACCCTCGACGGCACGCACGGGGCACCTCAGGGTAACGGGCAACTTGGGCCTGTAAGTCAGCCTCATGTGCTCCAGATAACTCTTGTTGTCAGTCATATCTTTGTAGAATTGGTTTGTATATAAACGATTAAACAATCTCTTTTACGACTGCAAAAGTACTGCAATTATGTCGCTCCGACACTATAAAATCCTAACAATTTTTTGATTTATTCAGCCCGATTTAGAATTTTTGACACTTTTGGGCCCGAAAATGACGATTTTTTGGCGATTGCCGATTATTTCTGATAATCCGCAACTGGGCTTTCCGCGCCGGACCGTGGTTTTTCTTGTCGAAATGTTGGCGACAATGGCATGGTGGAGCAAAAAATTGACTATATTTGCACTTTAAAACATAGTGAGGACAGTATAACAGGAGATGCTGGAAACTGGTTTATACTTGATACCCAGTCAGATGAGCGATGCTACACTGGACAGGGTGCTGCCCGCACACAACATCGAGGTTGTGCGCGGCATTCGCTATTTTGTCGTCGAGAGTCTGCGATCGGCACGCCGGTTCCTCAAGAAGTGTGACCGTGACATCGACATCGATGCGCTCACCTTCAACGAGCTCAACGAGCACAGCGACCTCAAGGACATCGCCGCCCTCGAGAGCCTGCTGGAGCCCATCGGGCGAGGCGAGTCGGTGGGTGTCATCAGCGACGCAGGCTGTCCGGCCGTGGCCGATCCCGGTGCCGACCTGGTGGCCATTGCCCAGCGGCGGGGCTACAAGGTCTTCCCCCTGGTGGGACCGTCGAGCATCCTGCTCAGCCTGATGGCATCGGGCTTCAACGGCCAGCGGTTTGCCTTCGAGGGCTACCTGCCGGTCGACGCCCAGGCACGCCAGGCGCGGCTCAAGGAGATGACGCGCCGCATCGAGCGTGAGCACCAGACCCAGATCTTTATCGAGGCACCCTACCGCAACAACCAGCTCATCGCCGACCTGGCCAGCCGCTTGCCGGCTGCCATGCGGCTGTGTGTGGCCAGCGACATCACCGGTGAGAACCAGAGCATTGTCACCCGCACGATGGCCCAGTGGCGGCAGGCGCAATATGACTACCACAAGATTCCCACCATCTTTCTGCTATATCAATAATATCGGTAAAGAACTATTTTGTGCAAAGACATGGCTGGACATAAATATAAAGGATACACCAACGACGGCAAGCCGCTCAAGATCGCATTTGACGTGGACGGCGACGACACGCCCCGCGGCCAGATGCCGGAGGAGCCCTCGGTGGACACCCCGGTGCAGCACAGCGGGGTGGGGAAGGGCTTGTGCTTCATGAGCTTCGGCAGCGGCAGTAGCGGCAACTGTGCCTACCTGGGCACGCCCCGTGGTGGCATCCTCATCGATGCCGGCATCCGCGAGCCGGTCAAGTATCACCGCAAGAAGAAAAATCCCGAGCGCCAGGACGTCCCCACGCTTGACGAGGCACTGGCTCTGCTCGAGCACAACGGCGTCAGCCGCGACATGGTCAAGGGCGTGCTGCTCACCCATGCCCATCAGGACCACATGCGGTGCCTGTATCCTGCCGTGAACACCTGCCACTGCAGCGTGTACTGCACGATGGGCGTCATGGCCCAGATGCTGCAGCGCTGCCGCATCAGCAGCCGCATCCGTGATCGCCATGTGCCCATCTTCAAGGAAATACCGTTCCGCGTGCTGGACATGGAGATTACGGCCTTTGAGACCAGTCATGACGTGAAGAGCGTCGGCTTCAGCATCGAGTATGAGGGTGAGCGGTTTGTCGTCGCGACCGACATGGGCATCATCACCGAGCGCGCCGCTCACTACATGAGCCGCGCCAATTACTTGATGATCGAGTGCAACTATGACCACGACATGCTCGAGCAGGGCAGTTACCCCGCCCACCTCAAGGCGCGTGTCATGGGCGACAAGGGCCACCTGGACAATGCTGTGGCCGCCCGGTTTGTCGCCGATCATTACCATGACGACCTGCGGTATGCCTTCTTGTGCCACTTGAGCAAGGATAACAATACCGAGGAAATTGCGCTGTCGGTCATGCGACGTGCGCTCGAGGAGAAGGGGCTCAGCGTCGGCGACGGCTCCAATGCCGCTTCCCAGAATAGCCGCGATATCCAGATTTGCGCTTTGCCCCGTTATAATGCCTCTTCCTGGTATGTCTTGGCTTGACGCTGCGATACTTTTTGCTCTTGTGGTAATAGTTCTTGCTACTACCGTTATCGTATGATTTTTTCTTTGTGACGACGGGCTCGGCCTTGGGTTTGTCGACGGCATTGATGGGCTCGGGCTGGATGTTGTCGTTATAGACCTTGAAGTCGCTGTTGTTGTCCATCAGCTGCTTGAACTCGCCGGTGAAGAACGGCTCCACCTTGTCATAGTCAATCATGACCTCGATGGGCTTGTCGGCAATGGTGCCCTGCTTGTACTGGAACAGGACGCCCTTCTTGCCGCAGCAGATCTCGGCCGGCACGTTCAGGGCGTGTTGCAGCTGGCCCTTGTCGCCGCGGCCCCGGTTCAGGTCGTCGATCTTGTCGTTGATGACCTTGAGCAGCTTGTTCTCCTGGCCCACGTCGGCGGTGAGGATGTCGATGCGCGAGAGCACGCGCTGGCGCTGGCGGTCATAGTGGATGAAGTAACTGTCCTCGACGCTGGAGCTGCCGTTGTATTCCACCTTGTCGATCTCCATCACGAGCAGCCGCTGGGATGTCATGTAGGGATAGACGAGCACCTGGCTCACGTTGCCATACACGGGAACGATCGTCGGGGGACTGGACAGCTTGCGGTAGTCACCGTCGCCGATGGGCTTGTTGAACGACGGCTTGTTGAGATAGACATAGCTGGCGTCCTGCATCTTGGTCTGGCTGTTGCCGAATGCCTTGCCGATCAGTTCCTTGTTGAGCTGATCCAGCTCGCTGTTGCCGTTAACCTTGCGCGGCCAGCGCACCTTCACGTGCTTGATGCTCGTGTAGCGCGAACTATTGTCGCCGTTGATGCTGGGTGTGTTGGCGATGAAGTAGTAGGTGTTGTGCTGCAGTTCGTCAAACAGGTCGGCCTGTGACGTCGTGGTCACGGTGTCGGCCTCGATGACGACATCGGTCGAGTCGCGCTGGTCAAAGAAGTTCTGACTCTTGCCGCTGGCCTCGATGCGGCGTGACACATACCAGCCTGCCGCCACCGTGTCGATGATGGCGAGCAGGATGATGGTGATGATAAGGTTTCTTTTGGTCATTTATATTTCTGCTGTTGGCTATCAGCGGTCAGCTGTTAGCATGATGGTTACTGGTCATTCGGTGCACGGCCTCGCTGACGAGCTGCATCAGCCAGCGCGGGGTGCTCGTCGCGCCGCAGATGCCGATGCGCTCCTTGCCCTCGAGCCACGACGGGTCGATGTCTGCCTCGCTGCTGATCAGGTGGGAGTCGGCATTGGCCGCCTGGCACTCGGCAAACAGGATGCGCCCGTTGCTGCTCTTGGCTCCGCTGACAAAGAGGATCAACTCGTGCTGCGCGGCAAACTCGCGGATCTGTGGGATGCGGTTGGCCACCGAGCGGCAGATGGTGTCAAAGCTGCGGAAGGTCACGCCTGGATCAATGCGCCGCTTGATTTCCTCGACGATGTGCTGGAACTCCTGCACGCTCTTGGTCGTCTGGGAGTAGAGGTAGATGTCGCGCGAGTAGTCGATCTTGTCGATCTCGCCGATGTTCTCGATCACCGTGGCGTGGCCTTGGGTCTGGCCCACGAGGCCCAGCACCTCGGCGTGCCCGCGCTTGCCGTAGATGACGATCTGTGGGGGCAGCGCCGCCGCCCCCTGGTCGTCGTTGTGATAGGTGGTGTGGATGCGCTGTTGCAGCTTCAGCACCACGGGGCAGGTCGCGTCGATGATCTCGATGCGGTTGCGGCGGGCCGTCTCATAGGTTTCCGGCGGTTCACCATGGGCCCTGAGCAGCACCTTCACGTCATGCAGCTGCTCCAGCTGCTCGTGGGTGATGGTCTCCAGCCCCTGGCTGGCCAGGCGGTCCACCTCGGCGGTATTGTGTACAATGTCGCCCAGGCAGTACAGGTGTCCGCTCTGCTCGAGTTCCTCCTCGGCCTTGCGGATGGCCGTCGTCACCCCGAAGCAGAACCCCGATCCCTTGTCAATCTCGATAATCGCCACGCCCCGTTTTTTTATTCGTTTAAACTTCTCGTCAGCACTACCGCAATAAATAATAATAAAGAAAGCGGATGCCAACTTACAACTAAAAACTTACAACTTCGAAACATACAGCTGGTACAGCCACTCGTTCTGCTCCTCCAGGGTCATGTGTGAGTTGTCGAGCACCACGGCATCCTCGGCCTGGCGCAGTGGGCTCTCCTTGCGCGTGCTGTCGATGCGGTCACGCTCGGTGACGTTGGCCAGCACCTCCTCCAGCGTCGTCGTGGTGTCGCCCTTGGCCCGCAGCTCGTCATAGCGGCGCTGGGCGCGCACCTCGGCGCTCGCCGTGGCAAACACCTTCATCTCGGCGTCGGGAAACACCACCGTGCCGATGTCGCGGCCGTCCATCACCACGCCCTTGTCCTTGCCCATGGCCTGCTGCTGGCGCACCATCGCCTTGCGCACAAAGCCTATCGCGGCGATGATGCTCACCACGTTGCTCACCCTCATCGAGCGGATGTAGCGCTCCACGTTCTTGCCGTTGAGGCACGTCACGCTCTTGCCCTCCTTGGTCGGGCGGAAGGTAATCTTGATCTCGCCGCGCTTCAAGTGCTCCTTGAGCGCCGCCTCGTCCACCTTGCCGCGCTTGATGAGATGGTTGCGCAGGGCGAACAGCGTCACCGCCCTATACATAGCGCCCGTGTCCACATATGCGTAGCCGATGCGCCTTGCCAGCGCCTTGGCCATCGTGCTCTTGCCGGTAGAACTGTGTCCGTCAATCGCAATAGTGATCTTCTTAGTCATTGTTACCGATTAATGTTGATTATTTGACGGGACAAAATTAGTTAAAAAAAATGATACTCACCACATTTACACCATCAATCGCCGAAATTCACTCTATCTGGTAACACTTCACCGTCAATACAAATAATTCATGCCAGCTCTCTCGCTGTGAGTCAGGCCGTCAACGATTTTGTCGCGTAGTTTGTCGAGGACACTAGCCTCAATTGCACTCCAGAAGTGCAATAATTCAATAAAAAATGCACTCATTGAGTGCATTTTTGCGTAATTCTCCCCTGCATGGTCTTCGTTTTTCTCTCCTGAAGGCCCCATTTTATTATCGGCGAGAATCTCCCCGCGAGAACGAGTGGATATAAAAAAAGTCCCCTCATGAATCATCTCTAAACCCATGAGGGGACGTGGGCGACGCTTGGCCTCAATGCCGTTGGACTTTAAGGCTGCCGCGTGTGACAGCTCCATCGCTAGATATTGTTGACGGGGAGTTGGCCGATATTACCAGACCCAATCTTCAGGATCATAGCAATCGGGGTCGGGCCTGAATGAGGGACAAGACGTCGGCTCAAACTCATCCTCGCCGTCCCACGGCGCATCGGGAAAATAGTCATTCTGGCGTGCAGAACAGTACCAAAAACCTCCCTTGTTGTCGCTCCAGCGAGCACAACGGCAGCAGTCACATGCGCCCTCAACATAATCGGAATGCCATCCCATAATATTCTATTTTTATTTATAAATGTTTGTTGTTTAAAAATCGATTTGCTTTTCAAGCAGTCTGAAAATCAATGATGCGGGAGCGCCGTGTTCTATCTGCAAGAGCTGAAACGTTCGGGGAACGTTGTTCTGCTTGTGGTTGTAGATTTGTTAGCACACCCGCATCAGGTGTCAAGAGGATGCCTGGCGGGATTCATCATCCCATGGCATGAGGTCGGTTCAAGCAGGCCGGTGCCTAGTCGTTGTAGTAATCCACCAGGTCTTCCATGCCTTCGATCATGTCCTGTTCATACTCGTCCATTATCTTCTTGATAGTTTTTAAAAGTCTCTGCTCCCGTCGAGACTTATTCTTGATATTCATGCGCGGGAGCCATCTGTTCGCCTTTGTGGTGAATGATGTGGGCGCATTGTTTTCTTCAGTGTCCGCTTCGTGCCGTGAAAGCTCTCGACTCGTGCGGGCTCGCTGTGTGGGTCGGTTTGGTCAGCGTGGAGGAGGAAGTCCAGTCGCAGGCGTACCGTGGAGCTATGCCGCGCTCCTGTTTAGGAGTAGCCATTCATCTTGGATGTGAAGAACACAATGATAGCGTTGCTAACCGCGGCCAGAATCGAAGCGGCTAATAGCCATTTTCTTTTTCGCTTATTTTTTAAATTGTATTATATTGATTAATAATTTTATTTTTGCCATGATAGTCCACAACGTCCAGGATGAGTACATGCTCGGCATCGCTGACCGAGAAGATAAGGCGATGCGGATGCTTGATAGTCACCGCAAAGACGCCCTTGGCCTGCTCCTTGAGCTCGTGGAAACCCGGGAGGCTGTACAGCTCGCGTCTGTTCATGCCCTTGATGGCATCCATCAGGCGTCCGATAGGCTTCGCCAGGTGGCCATACTCCTTCTTGAGGCGCTCGTTGCTAGCGAGTCGCTCCTTGAGCCGTTTTGTTTTGAACGTTATGTTCATAATATATGGTGAAATCCAGGGTTAACCGGTGCAACGAGCACCTCAGTTTCTGGATTACGGCTGCAAAGATATGTTATGTTTTTGAACTAACAAACAAAACA
>JAFTFA010000001.1 GCA_017449785.1 Muribaculaceae bacterium
CCGTGCTGGTAAAGCGTGCGATGGCATCGATGGGCACTTGACCCAGCATCGGCCCCATCCAGTAGTCATAGGCGGGGTCATCGCCGGCGGTGATGACGATGGGATTCTTGTAGGTGACGGTGGTGTAGCCGTGCTCGTCAACACCCGTGACATTGCTGATGACGATGTTGCCCACGGGCATGGACTGGCCCTCGGCCTTGAGGACGAAGTTCTTGAGGTTCATGCTGTAGTAACCGTTGTCCTCGGTCATGTCAACCTTTACCTCGTCCTGCTCGGTGACGGTGCCGTTGATGGTGACCTTGATGTGGCAGGTATAGGTCCTGGCGGTAGCGGCGGTCATTGCCATGGCGCAGCCGATGGCTGCAAGTGTCAATAAAAATTTCTTCATCGTGATGATTACGTTTTATCGGTTAATGATTGTGTGGATAGACTCAATTTAGTTGTTGCCCTTGAGCAGCAGGTTGATCAGGGCGGTCACGTCGGTGATGTTGATGTTGCCGGTGCTGTCAACGTCGGCATTCTGCAGGTTGATGCCGGTGGCGTTGCTGCTCAGCAGATAGTTGATCAGCGAGGTGACGTCGCTGATGTTGACGTTGCCGTTGCCGTCCACGTCACCCTTCTTGCCGGCGGGAGCAGCCACGTTGATGATGTAGCAAGCGGCGTTCTGCAAGTCGGCCGACACGACGCTCAGGGCGATGCGGTAGCTGCCGTCCGGGTTCTGTTCCATCGACTTGGTGAGCACGGCGCTGGCACCCTCGATGGTGGCGGTGAAGTCATCCAGGTTGGGCTCGCCGGCCATTTCCATGCTGTAGGCGGTAACCGCGGGATCCCAGCCCTCGATGGTGACACCGTTGTAGCGCAGGTCGGTCATGTTGCCCAGATAGACCAGCTCCATGTCATCGACATAGACGGCATCGTTGGCATTGCCCTTTCCAGGTTCGCCATTGGTCGAGAAGGTGACGAAGATAGCCTCGGTGGCAGCACCATTGGCAGCATAGCTGTCATAGTCAAAGGGGAACGAGAAGTGGGTCCAGTCACACGCTGCAATCTGGCCACCCACGATGCTTCCCGAGAGGTTGGTATAGACAACGTTCACAGTGTCATAGGGCTCCTGATAGTAGGTGCCGTCAAAGGTCTTGACGCTCACGCTTGCCCTGTAGTCAGCATTGGCCTTGCCTTGCTCATATTTCAGCCACACGTTGAACTTGTCGGGCTTGGCATACAGGGGCATGTAGAAGTCCTCGGTGCCGTTGGCCTTGTTCATCTCGGCGTGGTTGTCATAGCTGGTGGCACTGTATGAACCGGCCATGAGTTTGCCGTTGGTCATGGTGCCGTTGGCAACGATGCCAAAGAAGGAATCTGCTTTCAGGACTGCGCTGTGGCCCGTTGCGCCCGGGCGGACGTCGTCACTGGAGCCGAGCTTGGCAATGCCGGCCGAAGTGGACGCGAATGTGCCGCCGGCACTCTTGAAGCCGTGCCAGCGATTGGGCTCATTCTCATAGTTGCTGGACCAGTCTTCCAGGTCGCTGTTGGGCAACTGGAAGTGGTTGCCCACGGTGTTGAACCACATCGTGGTGTTCTGGGCGGGGATAGCCACGTCGGCTGCCATCATGCCGTTGACGGTGCGGGCCATCAGGGTCGTGTGCATGGTGCCCAGGGCGGTGGCCACATCGCGCTCGGCGCTATAGACGGTGATGCCGTTGACGGTAGCCGCGGGAACGTCGGTCATGGTCATCGTGCCGAACATGGGCACTTGCAGCACGAGGGTATTCAGCCCGTTGCTCTCCTGGGTCACGGTGACGGTGACATTGGAGTTGTAGGTCTGACCATTGCGGTTGACAACGATGTTTCCGGTGAAGGATTCGGCATTGAGGGCCAGCACGGCCGTCGCAGCCAGACAGAATGTTAAGATAAATTTCTTCATTTTTAAATCTCAAAAATTTATAATTATAAAAAGTTTTTTAGTTGTTATTCGGTTTGATTAAACTCTCCCTCTAATCTTAGAGGGGGAGGGGGGAGCTTGCCTGCTGGGGAATGGAAGCCTTTTTCTATATAGCTAGACACTCCTGGATACATGAGACGATATCACTTGATGCGGTAGAGGATGCCCAGCGTGCCATACATGGGGCGCAACGTCTGTACCGAGTGGAAATCACTCTTGAACAGACCGCCGAAGCCGTAGGTCAACTCGGCAAACAGGCCCCAACGGCGGTGAAATTGCCAGTCGGCGCCCACGTCGAGGCCCCACTGCATGTGTCGCATGTTGTGGTCGAAATCAAAGTCACCGCGGTCGCCCGCATCGTGACCCATCTCGATCTTGGCACCGACGGGAGTGCCTTCGCGCAGGTAGCCGTCATAGGCCCAGCCCCAGAACTTGCGGCTGAAGAGCCAGCCCATGAACATGCCGCCTCGCAGCCTGAACTCAGGGCTGAAGCTGTATTGTGCCTGCAAGGGCAGGGTGAGGCGTCGCTGGGTGGTCTTGATGCGCACGTTGCCCATGAAGACGCCCTTGAGCGACTCGTCGCCCCTGACGACCTCGATGTCATAGTTCTTGACGCGGCTGTCCACGTCCATGCTGCCCAGTTCCATCCTCAATCCCGAGTGCACGGCCCAACGGCTGCCGAGCGGCAGGGTCACTTCGGCCGCCAGCGAGAAATTCAAGCCGGGGTTGAAACTGTTGATGCCGCGTATTTCCTTGCCGATGTGGGTGGGTATTGTGCCGCCCACGGTGTAGCCCAGGCGGGCGTCATAGCTCAGGCTGTCCAGCACCGATGCATTGGCCCCCATCGTCGTAGCGGCAGCCATCATGACGATGAACAATATATATGTGATGTGAATCCTCATTGATGATCGAACAATAGAAAATTATTAACTATTAACTATTAACTGAAAAAAGGTGCTATTCCTCATGGGTGCAGATGATGCGCACCTGATCAATGCACAGGCGGCTGCCGATGGCGCCGATGAACGAACCGCCGCTGGAACTCGACGAGAAGACGATGGCCAGGCTGTAGCCCTTGTCGGCAAGCAGCTGCTGGTCCACCTCCTTGCGGTACTCAAATTTCACGTCCCATGCCGTCCATGTCGTCGTGGGCGACACATATCCCAGGTCGGCCACAGCGACAATCAGTTCGCTGGTGAGAACGTTGTCGCCGTACAGTACCGCCGGGTTGCCCTGGGCGTCATGGTTGCGGTAGAACACGGCATAGACGTCGGCCGAGTCGGTTCTGCCGGCGATGGGGTTGCCATAGAAGTCCTGCACCGTCGGGCCTGGCTCATAGGTGTAGTAGCCGGTGAAACGGTTGGGCATGTTGGTGAACGGGATGCCGAATCGTGTGGCATGCAGGTGGTCGCTCATCGCGATTTTCATGTCAAAGGTGCCCAGGTACATGTTGCCCGCGGCAAGGCGCTTCTGTGCCATTTTGCCGAAGGGGCCCGTGTCACGGGTCGTCAGGCACACGGCTGCACCGTCATGTCCGTCGGCCAGCGGGGTCGTCGGGTAGTCCATGGCTGCGGCACTGCCCATCGAGATGCGGTAACCGTCGTTGGCCGTGGCCCAGTCGTGGCCCATCGTGCCGTCGGGCAGCGGATTGAGCCACATGTAGTAGCGCTTGTAGGTGGGCTCGATCTCGTAGTGCTCAAAGTCATAGCATATCGTGTCGGCCACGGTGATGAGCGTGGGCACCACATTGACGCGGTAGCGGCGTTGCCACTTGCCGTCCTGTGAGGTCACGGTATAGATCACTGGCCCCTGACCGAAGTCGTGGGTGCTGCCACTGGCCGGCGACACACTGGCACCGGGTGACAACGTGAACTCGGGCGAGAGGGCACTCACGTCGGCATTGCCGCGCACGGCAAAGGTGATGATGCTGTCGGTCGAGAAGACGACTTGCAGCGAGTCGCTCTCCTGGAAGAAGAATTCTGCCGGGCGGGCGACGTGCAGCGTCGCCGTCTCGATGTCGGCCTCGCAATAGTCGGGCTCATCACCGAAGCATGAACTCATCACCAGTGATGTCATGGCAATAAGACCCGCGATGAGCGGGATATGTATTTCAATCTTGGATTTCATTGCTATCTTATAGTCTCCTATTTTAACCTGCAAAATTATGAAAATAATCGCTATTACAAGGACTTTAGGCCTATTTTTTTTGCATCCGTGTTGTTTTTTGGGCGATAATATTGTTGGTAAAAATAAAATCATTAATTTTGTCGCTTGAACCTTGGTGATCTGATTTATGAATGAGTGCCGTTCATTGACTAGGCATCAAGGGGCACCTATGCACACTTGTTATAGAATTTTAAGATGGAGATTTTTATCAATAAACTACTGGATTTGAGGATCTTTAGGGCTTTTAAGGTCCGCACGACACCGCGATGGATCATCCTCCTGCTCGACATGCTGATCGTGCTGGCCTGCTATATCGCTACCGTGATAGCCGACATGTACTCGCTGCACACGGTCCTGCCTTCCCAGACTATCCTGCTCAATGCCTCAATCGTCCTGGTTGTCTATTTCTTGATTACATATCTGTCCAAGAGTTACACCTGTGTCATCCGCCTGTCGGTCATCGAGGACCTGTATCGCATCTTCATGGTGATTGTCATCTCTACGTTGGTGCTGTTCGGCATCAATGTGGCCAGGTTGGCACTGTTGGGATCGCCGCTCATGAAGTTTTGGGACATCCTCATCATCGGGGCTCTCTCGTTCTCGATGATGATGATTGAACGGCTGTGTATCAAGTACTTGTATATGCGCATGACCAGTGCGACCGAGGGACGCAAGCGCGTTCTCGTGCTGGGCACGTCATTCTCGTCGGTTTTCCTGGCCAACGCCCTCAAGGGCGAGATCGGTGGTAAGTACCTGCCTGTCGGTCTGTTGAGCATCAAGGCCGGCCAGGACAATTCCGAGATCAACGGCTTCAAGGTCTATCGTTTTGACCCCACCAAGATGAGCGAAGTGTTTGAGCAGGACAATATTGATGCCCTGATCTTTGATTCCAAGAGCACCAACTTGATGAGCAGCGGATTTGCCGACTTCTTCATCAAGAACGATATTCCGCTGCTGGCCATGAACAAGGTGGCCGAGTTTGAGCAGACCGGCGACAAAGAGAGCAACAACGGCATTTCGACCTATATCAAAGAGGTACAGATCGAGGACCTCCTGGGCCGCGACCCCATTGTGCTGAACAATCCGCTGGTGAGCGAGCACATCAAGGGCTCCTGCGTGCTCATCACGGGTGCCTGCGGCTCGATCGGCAGCGAGATTGTGCGCCAGGTGGCCAACTACGGCGCCAGCAAGATTGTCCTGTTTGACCAGGCCGAGACACCCATGCACGACATCTCGCTGTAGATGAAGAAGAACCATCCCGGCGCTCACATCGAGTTGTTCATGGGCGACGTGCGCAACCGGGCACGCGTCGAGGAAGCCTTTGTCAAGTTCCGTCCCCGCTATGTGTTCCATGCTGCGGCCTACAAGCATGTGCCCATGATGGAAATCAACCCCACCGAGGCCATCCTGGCCAACGTGATGGGTACCCGCAACGTGGCCGACCTGGCACTCAAGTATGGCGTCTACAAGTTCGTGATGATCTCGACCGACAAGGCTGTCAATCCCACCAATGTGATGGGCTGCACCAAGCGCCTGGCCGAGATTTACTGTCAGTCGCTCTTCTATCATGCCCAGCAGCAGGGCGGGAAGACGCAGTTCATCACCACGCGCTTCGGCAACGTGCTGGGCAGCAACGGCTCGGTAATCCCGCTCTTCCGCAAGCAGATTGCTGCCGGTGGCCCGGTGACGGTCACCCACAAGGAGATCATCCGCTACTTCATGACCATCCCCGAGGCCTGCTCGCTGGTGCTTGAGGCGGGCTGCATGGGCAGCGGCGGCGAGATTTACATCTTCGACATGGGTGAGCCTGTCAAGATCTATGACCTGGCACGCCGCATGATTTCGCTGGCCGGATTGAAGCCCGACGTGGACATCAAGATTGAGGAAATCGGCTTGCGACCTGGTGAGAAACTCTACGAGGAACTGCTCAACGACAAGGAGAAGACCACCGCCACAGTCAACAAGAAAATCATGATCGCCAAGGTCAAGACCTACAACTACAAGGACGTCTGTGCCAGCATTGACCGGATCATCGACCTGGCCGCCAAGGGCGAGGTTCACAACATGGTATATGCCATGAAGGAGTTTGTTCCCGAGTACAAGAGCCAGCACAGCAAGTTTGAATCCATTGACAAGGAAATCGAGAATGCCGAGGAAGTGGCCACACCGTCGGCTCCCGACGCGCGTCAGCCGGTTGCCGAGTGACGGCTGTCTAGCTTGATTCTCTAACCCCCTTAAAAATGAGTGTAGATGATGGAAGATTTTGCAACAACAATGCTGGAGGACCTGCACCGCTACCTGCTGGGACGTGGCAAGGTCGATGAGCGTTTCCCCGAGTGTCCCGACGTGGAGGCCAAGTGGCCTGCAGTCGCCGAGGCTTACCTGCCCGACGGTGTGCGGGAGTTTGCCGACTATCCGGTGGCGTCACTGGGATGGATGATGTTTATCGGTATGGCGATAGCCAAGTTCTGGGACGCGGATTGGGAGAAATATGATAAGGTGGATGAACTCTATGTGACCTTGAGGGATCGGCGTGGCTTTGACCACCTGGATGAGTATATCCTCGAAGATGTGCTGGAGTTGAAGGCCGACGAGGCTGAGGAGATGCAGAACCTGGTGGGCGACTGCGCCGAGCGCACCAAGCGGGCCATCTACCGGCTCGATGTCGAGCCGGGCACAGCCGATGCCCTGAAGGCCTATGTCACCGGCCTGCAATGCCTGTACCAGGTGGGCATGGCTGTGCAACTCAAGTCAATGGGCTACCACATGACCAAACTTTAAATACCGCGTTTTTTTGTTTAATTTCCTGTTAGTAATCATTATTCAAGATTGTCAGGTGCCGTGACTGTTGTCGCGGTCATCAAGAAACCGAAACCATTAAAACAACTATCGCATGAAAAAAGTTTTGCTGATAAACGGTTCGCCCCACGAGAAGGGCAACACCTCTTTTGCGCTGAATGAAGCAGCCAAGACACTGACCGAGAAAGGTTTTATTACCGAGATTGTGTGGATCGGCACCAAGCCCGTGCGCGGCTGCATTGCCTGTGCCGGATGTGTGCGTGCCGGTGACGGGCACTGCGTGTTCAACGACGACCTGTGCAACGAGGTCATCGACAAGATGAACGAGGCCGACGGCCTCATCGTCGGTTCGCCGGTATTCTATGGCACGCCGACGGGCAATGTGCTCAATCTGCTGCACCGCATGTTCTTTGCCGGAGCCAAGGTGGCTGGCAAGCCTGCTGCCGCTGTGACCATATGCCGTCGTGGTGGAGCCACGTCGGCCTTCCAGACGCTGCAGATGCCCTTCCAGATGGTGAACATGCCCCTGGCGACGTCCCAGTACTGGAACATAGCCTATGGTCGCGAGGCCGGCGAGGTCCGCTTCGACGAGGAGGGTATGCAGACGATGCGCACCATGGCCCTGAACATGGCATGGATGATCACCCAGTTCAAGACGGGCACGGCCCAGCCGCCCCAGTACGAGCCCTGGCACGGTACTCACTTCATCCGCTGATGAGATCGGATAAAGACCCCATGGGACGCGCCATTGCCGACTATTACAAGGACGGCAAGGCTGCGCGGCTGCGCGTGTTCTCGCCGATGTTTGACGAGGACGAGATTCCCGTGGCGACACTGTTCCGCCGGCTGGACGAGATGCCCGCTATCGAGCGCGAGGCATTGAACCTGGCCACAGGCCACATTCTCGATGTGGGTGCCGGCGCGGGCTGTCACGCCATGGCCTTGCAGGA
>JAFTFA010000300.1 GCA_017449785.1 Muribaculaceae bacterium
AAGGGCCTTCTGGGCAGCACCCAGCAGAATGACGTTGGCTGAGCGGGGAACATCGTTATCCTTGGCCAGCTGCTCGATGTCGAGAATGATGACATTCTTGACCTTGTTCAGGTCGGCCATCACCTTGTCCACGTCGGGATAGTTGGGGATGTTGACAAAGGGTTTGCTCGAAGTGATGATCCAGCCCTCCTTGCTCAAGAAAGGCAGATAGCGCAGGGCCTCCATGGGCTCCATCGAGATGATCACGTCGGCCGAGCCGAGGGCGATCAGGTCGCTGTTGATGGGGTCACTGCTGATGCGCAGGTTGGACTGCACGTCACCGCCACGCTGTGACATACCATGAACCTCGGCCTGCTTGATATAAAGATTCTCGTGCATGGCGGCTTCGCCAATAACGGTTGCGATGGAGAGCATACCTTGTCCACCCACGCCACACAAAATGATATCAGTCTTCATTTCTTTGCCTCCTGTGCTTTCTTTTGTTTGAGATGACGTTGTAATGTTTGCATGCACTCGCGGCGAGGAATGATGACGCTGGTGCCGCGATACTCAATCTCCTCACGCAGCATCTGCGTGATCTCGGGCATGTTCTTGGGCAGAGGCACGCACACGCGCAGGTGCTCCTCGGGGAGACCCAAACCACGGCAGATGGCCTCGAACTTGCCGGTACCTGCCGAATCCTGGCCGCCGGTCATGCCGGTGGTCAAGTTGTCGCTGATGATGACGGTGATGTTGGCGTTCTCGTTGATGGCATCGAGCAGACCTGTCATACCCGAGTGGGTGAAGGTCGAGTCACCGATGATGGCAACGGCGGGCCACTGGCCGGCATCGCTGGCACCCTTGGCCATGGTGATGCTGGCACCCATGTCAACGCAGGAGTGGATAGCCTTGAAGGGAGGCATGAAGCCCAGGGTGTAGCAACCGATGTCGCCAAACACGCGGGCATTGGGATAATCCTTCAGCACCTCGTTCAGGGCCGTGTAAACGTCGCGATGGCCGCAACCCTGGCACAGCGCGGGGGGACGTGGAGCGACATCCTCGCAGCTGTCATAGCCCTCACGGACCTCAACGCCCAGGGCACGCTTGAGCGCGTCGGGGCTGAGTTCGCCGGTGCGGGGCAACTCGCCGGTGAGGCGACCCTTGATGACTGCGTTACCGGGCATCACGCCACGCACGAGGTCCTCGATAAAGGGCTGACCCTCCTCGGCAATGAGGACCGAGTCACACTCGGCCGTCATGCGGCGGATGAGTTCCTTGGGCATGGGATACTGGCTGATCTTGAGGACGGGATAGGGGCATCCGTCGGGATAGCACTCCATCAGGTAGTTAAAGGCGATACCCGAGGCAATGACGCCCATCGAGTGGTCGGCAGCGTCGATATACTTGTTGTACTTGCTCTCGACGGCGCGCTGCTCGAGCTCGGCCTGCTGGCCCGTGACGGTAATGTTGCGCTTGATGGCGTTGCCGGGCAGCAATACCCAGTGGCTGGCCTTGGCGTCATAGTTCAACTCGTTCTCGGCACGCGGGGTCTCCTTGACCTCGACAACGGCACGGCTGTGGGCCATGCGGGTGGTCACGCGCATGAGCACGGGGAGGCAAACCTCCTCGCTCAAGGCAAAGGCCATCTCCATCATGTCATAGGCCTCCTGCTGGGTGCTGGGCTCCAGCGTGGGAATCATAGCGAACTTGCCATAGAAGCGGCTGTCCTGCTCGTCCTGGGACGAGTGCATCGAGGGGTCGTCGGCCACGAGGACCACCAGACCGCCGTTGACGCCGGTCATGCCCGAATTGACAAACGGGTCGGCGCACACATTCAGGCCCACATGCTTCATGCAGACCATGGCGCGCTTGCCCATGAAGGACATACCCAGAGCGGCCTCCATAGCCGTCTTCTCGTTAGCACTCCAGCGGCGATGAACGTTGCGTTCCACCGCTAACTTGGAATTCTGAATGTACTCCGTAATCTCGGTCGAGGGAGTACCCGGATAGGCATACACGCCACTCAGGCCCGCATCAAGCGCACCCTGGGCGATTGCCTCATCACCTAAAAGTAACTTTCTCATTATTATAAGGTTTAACTAGTATGATCTGTCTCTACAAATGTATTAGAAGTATCTTTCAATCCACAAAGTTACACATTAATCTGCACCCCACAAAATTTTTAAGCATTTTTGACCAATAATGTC
>JAFTFA010000022.1 GCA_017449785.1 Muribaculaceae bacterium
ATACTACGGACAATCCCAATGACCACAACCGCAACAATACCCATGTGGCAAGTATCGGTCTGGACTGGAAAATAGCCGACCATCAGACGTTATCACTACGCTCGCAATATCTCCACGACAACGGCCGTCACACGACACAATACGACTACGCCGGTGAATTCTCGGAGTTGATGGATAACGGCATCAAAACCGATGATTACAAGTTGTCACTGATCTATAATGGTGTCTTGAGCAAGAAGTGGACGCTGTATGGCGACTTGAGTTACAATTTCTTCAAGACAGACAATCGCAATGCCTATTCGATAGACGAGGCCCTGTTCACCGATGTCTATTCCACCCACAAGAAGAATTATTACAAGGGAACCGTTGATGCAGTGTTCAGCCCTAATGACCGGCTTTCTGTGGATTTTGGATATTCGGCCACTTGGACCCTCTACAGATTCGGCCAACGCAATATACCTGTTACAAAATCAGATGAGAACAGGCACAATGTGTTTTCCTATCTCGATTACACGCTGAACGACAAGTTGAGCGGACGTGTAGGACTTGCTTTCGAGTCTATCCATATCAGTGACAAGATTACTTCCAACACCTACAATCAACTGCTACCTGCAGCATCGCTGAATTTTGTCCCTTCACGGAATGTGCAGGTCAGCGCCGACGATTCCACAAGGATGGAATACCCAAAACTGTATCAGTTGTCGCCCATCGGTTACAACCTGGACGAGAGGATGGTCTTTCAAGGGAATCCTGGGCTGAAACCATGCTTGAAACACGAAGTGAATCTACAGGCTGTCTTGTGGCAAAGTCTCATCTTGGCGGGTAATTATCAGTTCTTCAATCATGCGATTAGCGACTATTATAGCCATGTGGATGGGCTGTATCAACAGTCTTTCGTGAACACGAAACGTTCAGCCCTCACGTTCCTGATCATGCACGACTGGAGCATCAATAAATACATGACATGGAGCAACTCATTGCAGTACTCTCACATGAACATCAGTTGGGACACTTATAAAAACCATGCTAACAATCTGAGCTTCAGCAGTAACTTGTCCTATTATATCAACCTGATCAAGACGAGGCTTGAGGTGGAGTATTCACGCTCGTTGCGCAAAGTGCCATTGCTTCAAGGCTATGAGCAGCAGGAGCAGGACATGTGGGCGGTCTCATTGTTCAAGACCTTCTGGTACGACAGGATCAATGTCTCGCTCACCTATTTGCCTCCCATCCGGTTAGGCGTGCGGGAATACCAGCAGCGTGTCATTGACACCGACTTCTATCAAGAGCATCAACGCTTGAACCTGAAGACCTACGACAACCTCATACTGCTCAGGGTGGGATTCCGTCTGAACAACAACAAGCGCTTCAGAGTAAAGAACCAATCAAAATTTGACGATGAGAAGAAAAAGGACCGTGGACTGCTCTGAGCAGTCATCGTCCCTCATGAAAAATCGAAAAAAATCTCCGTCTGGGGTTTAAAAAATCGGTTTCTGTGTGTATATAGAGTGTATGACAGAAAGAGAAAGACATATCGAGGGGCTGTTCAGGCAACATTACAGTGCGATGCATCGGCTGGCTTACCTGCTGTTGCACGACGATGACGACAGCAAGGACGTTGTGCACGACGTCTTTGCCAAGTTGCTTGTGGAACAAACGGAACTGCGTGAAACGACCGTCTTGCCTTATCTGCTGTCATGCGTGCGCAACCAGTGCCTGAACGTCATGCGTGACCGCAAGTTGCATGCCCAGTTGCAGCAGTACCTCATTCCCGACACGGTAGCGGAACAGACGTCGCCCGAGGAGCTTGAGCGCGAAATTGAAGTGCTCAGCAAGGGCATCGATGCTCTGGTCCCGCCTGTGTGCCGAGAGGTGATACGCCTGCATTTTCATGAGGGGGTATCCCTGACCGAGGTCGCCCGGCGCCTGGGCGTGAGCCACACCACCATCTACAAGCACCTGCACAGCGCACTCAATCAACTGCGTTTAACACTCAAGAGAAATGAGATGTAAGGGAGGCGGATGCCGACTTACAACTTACAACTAAAAACTAAACGGCAATGAACAAGACCGATTTATTATTCCAGATGCTGGAACAACCCGAGCGTTACAGCGAGGCACAATGGCAAGAGATCCTTGCCGATGACGAGTGCCGTAAACTTTATACCCTGATGGCGAAAGTCAAGAGCACAGCGCCGTCGCCCGAGGTGAGCGGCGAGACCATCGATGCCGAATGGGAACGTCTGGCCCAGGTGCAACGTCCTCGCGCCATCATCATCCCCTTGTGGCGCAAGGTGGCAGCAACCGCCGCGATTGCTTTGGCTCTCTTTGGAGTATCCTATGCTGCTGTCAAGACCGGTTTCTTCGGCCTGCAAAGGCAGACGACAGAGGAGACCGCCGCAGTCAAGCCTGAAGCCCCCGCCGTCCCCGCCGACGCGGCTCCAGGGGCCATGGAGCAAGCGACCGACACACTGACGGTCATGGCCGAGCCCCGGCTCTATGACAACGTGCCGCTGGAGCAGATGCTGGCCGAACTCGCCACCTATTACCAAGTGGACGTGGAATACCGCAGCGACGATGTGCGCTCACTGCGTCTCCATTACGAGTGGGAGCCGGACTATTCGCTCGACATGGTCGTGGACATGTTGTCCCACTTCGAGTCGCTCAGCATCTCTCGTGAGGGTAACAAACTTATTGTTGAATCAGCACAGGAGGGCAAGTGATGATGAAAAGACTATTTACCATGATACTATTGCTGTGCTCCCTGGCAGGCATAGCACACGCGCAGCGCATTACCCGCAATTTCATGAACGTGTCGATGAGCGATGCGCTGAAGTACATCCAGCAGCAGACCGGCAACCACAAGATCGTGTTTATCTACAACGAGTTGGAGGACTTCACTGTTACTACCAGTGTCAAGAACAAACCTGTTCCTGATGCCATTCGCCAGATCATCGGTTTCTATCCCATCCAGATGACCCTAGGTGATAACAACGATATCTATGTGGAGTGCATCCACAAGACAGAGCACCACTTGAAGGGCTTGGTCGTTGACGAGAACAACCAGCCGCTGCCCTATGCCAACGTCACCCTGCTCAACCCCGCCGACTCGACGATGGTGGGTGGCGGTGTGACCAACGAGAGCGGCCATTTTGTCATCCCCAACGACCACGGCAAGGTCATCGCCCGCATCTCTTACGTCGGCTATAGGCCCGCCTACCGCCTGTGCGCCCGTGACAACGTGGGCACCATCAAGATGCAGCCCGACCAATTCTCCCTGGGCAATGTCACCATCGAGGGATCCAGAATCCACCACGGCGCCACCGGCTACACGATCAACCTCCGTTCATTGGACATCGCCAAGGGCAAGCAGGCGTCAGACGCCCTGGTTTTTCTTCCTGGGGTCAGCAAGGAGGACGACAGTTACCGAATCAACGGATTGAAAGTGAGCGAAATCTATGTTGATGGCGTAAAACTCCCATCTACAGATGAACTCAAGAACATACCTGCTGACATCATAGATCAAGTAAAGGTCAACTACCTTGCTGGAGCGAACCAAAATGCCGCAAATGCTGGCGGTACTATTGAGATCACATTGCGCAAGCCGTCAGAAAGCAGCTATTACGGATCTTTGTGGGGTGGTGCAGAATATGAACCTTCATTCGGTTTCAGCAACGAAAACCTCGGTGGTCTCATCTACTACCGATACAAAAACCTGAGCATTTACGATAACCTCTCATTAGATATCTCCCAACCAGAAGAGACGGCAAAGCAGTCAATCTGGGATCCGACCCAGGATCTGCGTACAGAGATCGATGAAAAGATAAAGTACAGGTGGCATACTTTCAGGAACCGTTTGAGTCTAACCCACAACATCAACGATAAGAGTTATTTGGGAGGGAGTTACTATATCGCAACCAACAAGACCAAGACTACTACTTTTGACAATGGCGCGACAGGTCTTTCCAGTGTGGATGCCAGAAACAGTTATCTTATTCAAGAAGCGACACTGAAGTATAATACGTCGTCCCTTAGCCAACGTGGTACGACATTGAATCTGATCGCGGACTATTATAACCGCCAGTTCGATAACAAATTGGATTATACCTATTCCCAGAATCCATCCAGCACGTCGCAGGATAAAACATCGTTGAACATGTACAAGTTTTCGGTAGATCTGACAGACCCTCGCAGCCAAAAGTTGGTTTGGAAATATGGCGCATCGTTACAGTACATTACGTCAAGATATACTCCGGTTGCAGGTGCGGTTGACGGTTCCGACCGATTCCAAACCAGCCAAGTAGCGACACGCACGAGCGGCATGACTCCGCTGGTTTATGCATCAGCTATGGGGAAGATTTGGAAAATCCAGTACAGCGCAGGCGTCAATTTTCAGTTGAACAGGATTTGGTATGAGACCTTGGATGATGGTAAGACATCTTCCAACACCCAATGGGGAATCAATCCAACAGTGCAGATGATGACGCCATTAGGGGGTAATGGGAAGCACACCCTAATGATTAACTACAAGCGAATACTGGGTGACATACCTTATTCCGCTATCTCCTCTACCATTCGTTGGACAGATCCATATAACTACACTGTCGGTAATCCCGACTTGAAGGCTCTGACGGTAGATATGGTCTTGGCAGGTGTGTCTATGTTCCGCAACCTATTGAACCTGAATGCCGTCTATGCAAGGGCAAGAAATACTATCAATTGGGAAACCAGGCAAAGTCCTACTGCTCCCGACGTGTTCTATACAACCCCCATCAATCTACCGGCCCACAATTCTTATGGTGTGGGTGCCGAGGTCAATTGGAACCCGGTAAAACCGTGGACAATGAAGCTGTCAGGCCGTTATGAGATTTGCCCCGAAGATCTGGTATTGGGTGGTGTTTACTATGGCAAGACAAGGCTCCGTCAGTATTACGCCATGTACAACACATTTAGTTTTCAACACGGTTGGGGTGGCATGTTGAACATCAATTATGAGCCGACATTCAAAAATTACGACCGCACTTATTATACCGTATGGAATGTCTACGGACAGATTTATAAATCCTTGTGCAAGGACAAGTTGCAGTTGACGCTCACCTTCAGCGCGCTGGGTGACCGTCGCAAGTATGACAGGCAGGCCAATGGCTGCACGATCACGTATGACTATACCACGCCAGTCCAAAGTATTGGCATCTCTCTGAGATGGAAATTCTCAGGCGGCAAGAACCAAAAGTACAATGTCGTTAATAATAGCTCGCAAGACTATAATGAGGTGAAAGATATTGCAAACTGACATCCTCAACCCCTGGCGGTGTCCAGAACTGCAACCTAGATATGAATAGGGCAGTAACCGCCTTGATGAGGAAAGCCTGTGAACCAATTACAGAGCACTGTTATTCAGTTGTTGACTGAATGAGATGGATCGAGATGAATGGCCCCCAAAAGTTCTTTTTTGCCGAACTTTTGGGGGCCATTTCTGTATGTGACATGATGATGGTTTTAGAAACGGAAGCCGATAGCGATCTGGGCGTTACCGTTTTTCTCCTTGATGCCGTGCGGTTCTTTATTCTCAAAGGCATTTGTTAAGCCCAGAGTGTAGCGACCCTGGACGAAGGTGTTTTCGGTGATATTGTAGGTCATGCCAAGGCCGAGACCGAAGTCCACGCTTTTAGTCATTTCCTTTTGGCTGACAGTCTCTTTCTGCTTCAAGCCGTGCTTGTCTTCGCCATAAGTTGCCTTGCTGTAAACATTGAAACCAATCTGTGGGCCAAAGTCAATGCTCAAAGATGGAATCACATAATACTTCAGCATAACAGGAACATTGATATAATTCATCTGGAAAGTTGTCGGTCTTTCAAAGAGACCATATAGTGACGCGTATGGCCCCTCTGGGTTCTTGTCGATAAAAGTGACATCATGCTTGCTGCCTTGTGAAGCAAACACTACCTCGGGCGCAATAGAGAATTTGTCATTAAAGCGGTATTCCATGAACAAGCCCGCTTGGTAGTTGAGCATGCCGCCTTTCGGCGTTTCTTTGCCCCAGAAATGAGTGTAATCCACGCCGATTTTAGGGCCGAATGTGAATGTCTTCTGTGCCATTGCTGCGCTGGTTGAGAGAATCGTGCATGCCAGTGCAATCAATAATTTTTTCATGATAAATGTTTTTAATGATTAAACGTATGTATTATCGCCGCAAAAGTACAGCATAATTCAATATTACCGCTATTAATTTTGGTTAAATGCTCATAACGTTTCTTTAGACAAGTTGGTGCTGGTACCTCACGGTATGGGATATGTCGCTGTTTTTTCCCTCGACTAGAAGTACTTGGTGATGTGGGCGTTGTCAAAGTTGTTCATCTCATTGATCATGTGGACCGCTGAGGCGATGATAGGGTAGGCGCACAGGGCCCCCGTTCCTTCGCCGAGGCGAAGGCCCAGATTGAGCAACGGTTTGGCTCCCACGATGTCGAGCATGCGGCGATGGCCGCTCTCGTCACCGCAGTGGGTGAAGATCATGTAGTCCTGGGCAGCAGGGTAGAGGCGGATGGCCGCGATGGCACAGGCTGTCATGATGAAGCCGTCAACGAGCACGACAAGCCCTTTCTCGGCCCCGCGTAACATGGCGCCGATGGCCGTTACCATCTCAAGGCCGCCGAAGTAGCGGATGGCGTTCTCGACAGTGTCTTCCATCGTCTCATGGTAGTGTCGCAATGCTTGTGCCAGGATTTCGCGCTTGTGCTGTATGCCAGGGTTGTCAAGGCCAGCCCCTGCTCCAATGCACTCGTCCAGGGGTATGTTACCGAACAGGCTCATCCAGATGCTCGATGGCGAGGTGTTGGCAATACCCATCTCGCCGACACAGAGCACCTGGCATCCGCCGGCAATGCAGTCGTCCACGAGGTCGCTTCCGACTTGGATAGCGCGGTCAAACTCCTCCTCGCTCATGGCGGGCTCGTGAAGGAAATTACGGGTGCCGCGGGCAATCTTGCGGTCGATAATGCCCTCGACATCACTCAGGTCGTGGTCCACTCCCGTATCGACGATGCGCAACGTGAACCCGTGCTGGCGGCAGAACATGTTCACGCCGCCCCCGCCATGCGTGAAGTTGATCATCTGCTGCCAGGTGACCTCACGAGGCGAAACGCTCACACCCTCGCGCTCGATACCATGGTCGCCTCCCAGCAGCAAGTGGCAGGGGTGATTCAGCGAGGGTGCAAGGGTCTGCTGGATGAGGCAGATTTGTAGTGCCAGTTCCTCCAGGCGACCCAGAGAGCCTTTTGGTTTGTTCAGGTGGTCAATTTTCTGTTGGATGCTCTGTTCCAGAGACTTGTCGGTATTGTGAATAGTGAATTCTTTCATGATTGGTTAGAATGTGGATGGCAACTGTCAACTCGGCTCTATATACTTTTAACTTTTACTGGTATTCCCGATACCATGAGGATGACCTCGTCGGCTCGTTGGGCAATGTACTGGTTCATCCAGCCTTGCAGGTCGGTAAAGCGCCGTTGGACGGCATCGACGCTCACGCCACCGCTGCCGATCTCGTTGGTCACAAAGATAAACGTGCCGTCATTGGCCGTAAAATGGTCAAATTCTTCCTTGACTGCTTGCAACGTCTGGTCAACGTCCTGTTGCTCAAAGAAGAAATTGGTCAGCCACAGTGTCACGCAATCAATGACAGCCACCCGGCCTGTCAGGTCGTGACGACTCAAGTATCTCTCTTCCTCGATATTGGTCCACTGGGGACCACGTCGTTCCTGGTGGCGCCGCACCCGTTCGCCGAACTCCTCATCCCAGACGTGGGCTGTCGCCACATAGACAGGATTCTCGGCAAGACTTAATGCTAATTCCTCGGCCTGCTTGCTCTTTCCCGAGCGTTGTCCACCTGTTATCAGTATGATTTTGCTCATCGTTGTGTGAAGTCGTGTTCTGTGGGCCGTGGCTGTGCCACGGCATGTTAGATGTGAATTGTAATGTATTGCCCGTAGTCAGCCAGATTGCTCCATGCATCTTCCCAAGAGTATAGCCCTGCATACAGTCCTGCACTGATGAGCACTCCCGCATGGGCAAAGATGGCTACTCGCTGATGTGATTTGCACTTGAGCTCATCAAGGAACGACGCGACGCGCTGGTACTGTTGCTCGAAACTCTCACCGCCGGTCGTCGGCTGGTGCATGTAGTCGTCATACCACTCTTGCAAGTGGGGATCCTGGATTTTGTCATACAGTTGCATTTCCCATTCGCCCATATTCATTTCCTTGAGCCGGTCATCGGTCTCGGCATCGGGGTAGCCGCAATAGGCGGCCAACTTGCGGGCGCGGGTCAGTGGCGAGGAATAAACCTTGTCGAACGGCAAGAATTGCTGTAGCGACAGGCGGGTCGCTTCTGCCTCTTGTTTGAAGGTGTCCCTCACGGGCACATCGGTCCACCCGTAGCACGTCCCCTTGGGGACATCGACGCTGGTATGTCTAACTAAGATAACTTCCATTTCAGTTTGCAAAATATTGATAGCAAGCAACAAGATATACAGCCAGTTCCACCAGCAGGCACACGGCTCCGCAACAGTCGCCGGTGTAGCCTTGGATCTTGTGCAGCATCAGCAGATACAAGAAATACATCACCAGTGCAGGTACAGCGATAACCAGATACCAGCTGATGCCCGTCATCCAAATCATCAACGCGATCGGGAACAGACCTTGAACAGTCAGGCTCAATCCGGCGGCAAGTGAGGGCTTGCGATAGACCGTTTTGTTCTTGGCTTCCTCCTCGCGGCGGGCATAGGGGAGCATATTGATCAACTGGCTGGAAACCATCTTGGAAAACGGATCGGCACCCAAGACAGTCAGCGCTGCCACCATCGGCGGCAGGCTGTAAAGCGTTGTCCCCAGTAGCATCATGTAGAGGATGAGTCCCAGCACGCCATAGGTGCCGATGTGCGAGTCCTTCATGATGGCCAGGATGCGCTCGCGGTTGCCACCGCCGCCAAATCCGTCCATGAAGTCGGCCAGTCCATCCTCATGCAACGCCCCAGTGATGAGCAACCTCACGACAATAGCGGCAACGACGGCCACGGCCCACGGCAGCACCATGCTGCCAAAGTACAGCATTGCAGCCATGGCCCCGCCAGTGAGCCAGCCCGCCAGTGGCCAGTACTCGACCACGCTGCGGTAGCTAGACTGGGGTGGCTGATAGATGCGCCAGAATGGCAGACGCGTAAAAAATATCAACGCTGCCCATGGCCCATCAAACCATTTCACTTCTCGAGATGTCTCTTCCATACCTGCAAAGGTACAAATTATTCATTATTCCCTATCAATATTCATTAAAAAAGCAGTACCTTTGCCTCCTAATTAGGTTGGTCACGCATGACCGCGCACCCCATTGTGATGATGTGGGCGACCATAGCGAGACAGTATTCAGCATTAATAGAATCATGAAAAAGATTTTTGGGATTTTTGCAGTTTTAGTGATGTTGTGCGCCTGTTCAACTCAGAGTGGCAAACAGGCCGAAACCGGTAGTGAAGGCATGGAGGCCGTCACGGTCAAGTATGCCACTGGATTCAGTGTCCGTGACTCGGCTGATGTTCGCCTGGTTGATGTGGGAGAGAATGACCACTTTGCACTCGTCCGTAATTCTGATGCAACTGTGCCAGAGGGTTATACCAAGGTCAAGGTGCCCATTGAACGAACCATCTGCATGACTGCTCTGCAACTGTCCAATTTCACCATTCTTGACGCGCATGATATTGTCAAGGGCATCACTGGTACCAAGAACCTCTTTGACGAGGACATCAAGGCTCGCGTCAAGGATGGCCGCATCGTCAAGATCGGTATGGAGGGCGAATTTGACCCCGAGATTGTCATGGCTGCCAATCCCGATGTGATATTTATTTCTCCGTCCAAGCGCGGTGGCTATGATGCCATTAAGGAAATCGGTATCACGCTCGTTCCGCACTTGGGTTATAAGGAACTCGACCCGCTGGGGCAGGCCGAGTGGATCAAGTTCATCGGTATGTTCATCGGCAAGGAGAAAGAAGCCGCCACCATATTTGACGGCATCGAGAGCCGCTATAACGAGTTGAAGGAAAAGGCTGCCCAGGTCAAGAACCGTCCCACCGTTACCAGCGGTGAGATGCACTATGGTAACTGGCATGCCGTGGGGGGAAAGAACTATCTTGCACAGATCTTCCGTGATGCGGGTGCCGACTATGTCATCAACGATGACGAGACCTCGGGTGAGGACCTGGAATTCGAGAAGATGTATGCCCTTTCGGCCAATGCCGACTATTGGCGCATCCTCAATAGCTATCAGGGTGACTTCTCCTACGAGGCACTCAAGGCTTCCGAACCCCGCAACGAGCTCTTCAAGTCGTTCAAGGAGAAAAAGGTGATCTACTGTAACATGAAGCAGACGCCCTACTATGAAATCGCACCTGTCAAGCCCGATGTGCTTTTGAAGGACTTCGTCGCCATCTTCCATCCCGAATTGGTCGAGAAGGATTACCAGCCCACCTTTTACCGCCTGTTGCAGTAGACTCAATTAAGTTTTTTCTGTTTTGATGATATGAAACGCACTTTGCCCTTGATGTTGGCCCTCATGGTGGCGATTGCCGTTTTGGTGATTGTGAACCTGTTTATCGGCTCCGTCAAGATTCCTGTGCCCGACA
>JAFTFA010000023.1 GCA_017449785.1 Muribaculaceae bacterium
GCCAGGCATACCCATGCCCCACAGACCCCAGGTAACAACGGTCGTATCATTGGTCTGAAGCATATACACGTCATCGGTATAGGAAGTTCCGCGAACGGTATTCTCATGAGTTGCATTGGGCACGAGGAACTGATTGCCGAAGTACATATAAACATCCTCGATGGTGTCACTCTTCTCCAGGACGTAACGATAACCAGTCATTGCGTTACCGGTGCGGGTGTAAGTGTTCAGAGCCTGATAGCCAAACACAACGAAGGGAAGCGAGTCGTTAAACACAATGCTACCATCATCAAGGATGTTACCAGTAACGGGGCTGAAGCCTTCAGCACCATTGAAGTAGAAGTCTGCATCAACTACAGCACTCCAGATCACGGTGTCCACTTTACGCTTTGTCTGGCTGTTGTAAGAACCCTCGAGAGTGTCATCGTCGATGAGATAACCAGTAGCATAAGATACGGCTCCAGTAGTATAATCAATGTCAATGGGATGGTAGTAGTCCTGGCCACTGTAGGGGCTCCAAACGATACCAGCGGCATACAACTGACCTTCATTAACCATCCAATAGGTTCCCTGGTGAATCAGGTAGTGAGGATCGGTTTCAACAATACCACTGTCAGTGAGAACATACTGATAGCGGAAGTCCAGATAGGTGTTAGCAGCAACTTCATCGTCAGACAAGCGGCGAGGAGCACGCTTCATCAAGTTGTTGTTCTGCAGGCTCATACCATGCTGCTTCATCACCTGGCGCGGAGTCAGCATGCTCTGGCTCTGCATTGCGGGAGCGCTCAGCTCATGGCTCAACGTGTTGGCTTTCATTACCTTCTGGCCCTTTGCGGACTGGAAGTCAGCCTTGTTCACTTGGGGTACACCAGCCATGGCAGTCATGCCGGCGCACACAAAAAGAAGTGCTAAAAATTTCTTCATAAATCAATCTGATTTAAAGTTAGTTAATAAATATAGTTAATAAAAAAGTTTTTCATTTCTTCGTCAGGTTTTCTTAGGAATCACGGCACACTCTTGAGCCTTTTTATTCATAAGATGTTGCAAATTTACACTCTTTATTTTTATTCTACAACTTTTTTCGACAAAAAATCACTTTTTGTTCACAACTTTCCACATTAAATAATAATAACGCACAAATGCCAGTTGTTTCAGTTGTTTTTAAAAATCGCTCACGGCAGCAGCATGCCGTCGGCCACCTGACGCGCCGCGTCGGCACCCAAGCTCTCGGCCACCATCGTCAGCGCGAACGGTGCTGCCGCCGCCGGGCCGTTACCTGTCACCATGTTGCCACTGACGGCAACCGGCTCCTTGCCCCACTCCACATGGCCCGACAGGGCCTCCATGCCGGGATAGCACACCGCATGACGCCCGCTGAGCAAACCCAGCGGTGCCAGCACCACGGCCGGCGATGCACAGATGGCACCGATGCGGCCACCACGACCGCCGTGGGCCTTGAGCAACGCGGTCACGCCCTCGTGGGCCGCCAGGTTGGGCGCTCCGGGCACACCGCCGGGCAGCACCAGCCACTCGGCATCGCTGTAATCCTGATCATCAAACAGGCTGTCGGCAACGACCGTCACCCCATGGGCACCGGTCACCTCCAGACCCTCGTTGATCGACACCGTCACCACGTCCATACCCGCGCGACGCATCACGTCCACACTCGTCAAGGCCTCCACTTCCTCGAAGCCGTCGGCCAGAAAAACATAATTCTTTTTCATTTTTCTTTCAATAGATGGTTAATTGATCAATTTCTTCTGCGTAATGATGTCCTCGACGTCCGACAAGATTCCGAAACGCAAAGAACGCTTTCAGACCCCTAAATTACCCCTTTTTCCCCGAAAAAACGGCCTTTTTTGAAAAAAAATCGCTTTTTTTTAAAAAAAACCTCGATTTTTTTTGGTGGTTTGAAAAAAAGCAGTACCTTTGCATCGCTTTTGACAACAACACGGGCAGTTAGCGCAGTTGGTTCAGAGCATCTGCCTTACAAGCAGAGGGTCGGGGGTTCGAAACCCTCACTGCCCACCCGATAACGGTTCAGCACTCAGGTGCCGGGCCGTTATTCTTTTTTTCCCACCATTTATCAGCCGAGCCGCGCCCCCCATAGAAGACTTCGCGGCCTAGTCGATTTGAAGCTGGAAGACAAGAAAGACAATCAGGACAATCATAAAATATTTTATTAATTATCAATATTTTGTCTTTCTCGTCTTTTTTGTCTTCTATATAAGACTTCGCGGCTTTGCGGCGTGAAATTCGTTTGGTGCTATTTTCAGACAACCGTAACAACCTGTGTAACAACAATTACAACCTTATTTTGTTTTGTATCCGCAACGATTGCGAGCCCCTTGCGAGCAATCATCAAAAAACTTCGCGCCTTTGCGGCTTAGCGTGAAATTCTGCGCGAGACGTTGCGCCGTATGCTTGCCAACCGTCAAGAAACTAATAAAAAACCTTAAACCTGCGCCCATGTCAAAAATCCTGTGTAACTTTGCCATTCCAATCAAGAGTTACCGACAACTACAAGAAGAAGATGATGATGAACCACCACCATAGTAGAATCCTGCTCTCGCTGCTGCTGCTCGTGGCCATGGCCCTGCCCGCCACGGCCCAGGTGCGCTTCGGCATCAGGGCCGGCATGACCGTCGGCGAGCTGCGCTTCGACCGCAAAGTCATCAACAGCGACAACCGCGTGGGCTACACCGGTGGACTGCTGCTCGACCTCAACATCCCCGCCGTGGGCCTGGGTGCCGAGGTGTCGGCCATGTACACCCACCGCAACAACCGCCTCAGCGACGACCACCAGATCTACAAGCGCCACTACATCGACATCCCCGTCTATGTACGCTACCGCCTGGCCCTGCCCGGCGTCGAGCGCATCATCGCCCCCTATGCCTTCACCGGGCCCTGCTTCGCCATCCTCTTCAACGAGAACGCGCCTACCAACTACGACAACTCCCGCACGTTCCTCTCGTGGGACGTCGGCGCCGGAGCCGACCTCTTCGGCCACTTGAGGCTGTCGGCCTCCTACGGCCTGGGCATCTCCAAGGCCATGGAGTACATCAACCAGGACTACAACGGCGAGCGCGTCCACGGCAAGGACCGCTACTGGACCCTCAATGCCGCCTGGCTCTTCTAGCCGCCCACCCAACAACCTGTCAACAACAACTCAATCACTGATAATGAAAAAGATAACACTACTCATCGCAGCCATGCTGCTAGCCACCGCCGCCGCAACGGCACAGACCACCTCGCGCTGGGGCATCACCGCCGGCGCCAACTTCAACGAGGTACACTTCAAGCAGACCGACATCGTGCCCAGCAAGCGCGCCTGGGGACCGCAGGTCGGCGTCACCGGCGAGATGAACTTCAGCGGCATCGGTTTCGGCGTGGAGGGCTCGCTGCTCTATACCCTCAAACAGGGCAAGGTCAACTATGGCGAGCGCACGATATGGTCTTCGGTCGGTGCCGGTAACGAGACTGTGTCGATGCACTACCTCGACGTGCCCCTGCACCTCAAGTTCAAGTGGCGCCGCATGGGCGGACTCGAGAGCACGATCATGCCGATGCTCTATGTGGGACCGCAGTTCTCTTTCATCGTGGGCGCCAGCAACAAGAACCTCAACTCCTATCCTCCCGTCAACGTCTATCTCGACATGGGTGCCGGCGTTGAGCTCATCGAGCGCCTCCAGCTCAGGGCAGGCTACAACTTCTCCATCGGCCAGTCGTTCCACACCAAGCTCCTCGACGACAATGTCGCCAAGAACCGCACGTGGTACGTCAGCGCCACCTGGTTCCTGAAGTAACACCGCCTCAACCCGTCGCCGCCCTCAGGTTCGCATTCCACCACCCGCAAGCATGAGAAGATACCGATACTATATTGCCGTTGTGCTGGCACTCGCGATTGCCGTCGCGACGTTCTTCGGCTCGCACCAGCGGACGCGCTTCTACAGCCACGAGGGTGTCGTGTGGACCACCGACTATCATGTCACCTACGAGGCCCGCCAGGACCTGGGCGACAGCATCCAGCTCATCTTGTCCAACATCGACATGAGCGTCTCGCCCTACAACAAGGCGTCGCTCATCACCGCCCTGAACGAGGGAACCCTCAACCGCGTCGATGCCTACATCGGCCGCCTGCTCGACGCCTCGCGCGTGGTCCACAGCGAGAGCGGCGGTGCCTTCGACCCCACGGTGATGCCGCTGGTCAACGCCTGGGGATTCGGCTACAAGAACGGCACGCCCCCCACCCGATTCCAGCTGGACAGCATCCTGCAGTTCGTCGGCATGGACAAGGTTGCCCTGCACGGCGACACGCTGGTCAAGAGCGACCCGCACCTCATGCTCGACTTCTCCTCCATTGCCAAGGGGATGGCCTGTGACGAGATCGGGCGCATGCTCGCCCGCAACGGGGCCGTCAACTGGCTCGTCGAGATCGGCGGCGAGGTCATGGCCAGCGGCGTGAACCAGCGCGGCACGGCATGGAACGTGTCGGTCGACATGCCCTCCGACGAGCAGGAGACCGTCAGCCACGAGAGCGCCCTGGTCATCGCCCTAGACAGTGCCGCAGTGGCCACCAGCGGCAATTACCGCAAGTGGCGCGTCGAGAACGGCAACAAGCTCTCACACATCATCGACCCGCACACGGGCGACAGCCGCGCGGGCACACTGCTCAGCGTCACCGTCATCGCCAGCGACTGCATGACAGCCGACGCGTGGGCCACGGCCTGCATGGTCATGGGAGAAAAACAAGTGAAAAACATGATGCAGCATCGTGGCGACCTGGGCGTGATGACCATCGAGGCCGACACCACGACGGGCAACCTCATCGTCTGGAGCAACGCTGCCTTTGCCCAGAGGATCAAGACCACTCGGCAGTAACCCCTCCAGTTCTTCAATTACTATTGTCCGGAGAAAGTTTAGCAGACCGCGAGGCCTGAGGCTGCGTCATCATTCTGTTGCTGGCTTTTAATCGGCCTAACGGCTGAGAAATTAAACAAAAAAATTGTATAAAAATTAAACAAAAACAAATTTTTATTTTAATTTATTTATAATTTTGCTAAATTTCTCGAGCGAAGCTCAATTCAATTTGCGACAAAAGAATGACACACCCACGCACCCGATAAGAGGTGGGGCGTGCGCGAAGCCCTACACGGGCTAGCCTGCCACGATCAGCTCGATGCCCAGGTCCTCGACCTTCTTGACCACCTTGGGCGACACGCCGGCATCGGTGATGATCAGGTCCACCGCGTCGATGTCGGCAATCTTGGCGAAGCCGCGCCGCCCGAATTTGCTGCTGTCGGCCAGCACGATGGTCTTCTGGGCCGCAGCGATCATCCTCTGGTTGAGCGTCGCCTCGCGCATCTCGGTCGTCGTGATGCCGTAGTCAAAGTCGATGCCGTCAACTCCCAGGTACAGCTTGGAGAACGAGCACGCCTCCAGGATGCGGGTGCTGAATTCGCCGACAACCGACAGGCTGCTGTGACGCAACATGCCGCCCAGCTGCAGGATGTCAATATTCTCGTGCTGCGACAGGATGTTGCTCACCGGCAGCGAGGCCGACACGACGGTCAGCTTGTGGATCGGCTGGATGCAGCGGGCCAGGGCGTGGACCGTCGTCCCCGACGCGATACAGATGCTGTCGTCGCGCGTGATCAGCTTGGCGGCCTCACGGCCGATGGCGTGCTTCTCGTCGGTCGCCAGCTTCTCCTTCTCGTTCACCGAGCGGTTGTTGATGTAGGGGTTGATGAGCACCGCGCGCCCGTGGCTGCGGTACAGCTTGTCACTCTTTTCCAGCTCGGTCAGGTCTTTGCGCACGGTCACTGCCGACACGTCGAGCAGCTCCACCAAGTCAGACACCAGCACCGTGCCGTGCTTGATGAGCTCCTCCATTATCAAGTCATGACGTTGTTCCTTGGTCATAGCGAAACGAAGATTAAGGTATTTTCTTTTGACACCGCAAAAATAAGTCAATCCTCCATATCCTCCAAGAAAAACCGCAAAAAACTTTCGATTTTTTTCAAAACGAAACGCATATCACAGTAAAAACGCAATCACACTCCATCATTTTGCACTAGAAACGAAACCACAATCCCCAGGTAACGCAATAGCCATTTCCCGCAGTTTTCTAGCTCCGTCAAGTACCTATTCATCTATATTTTAGACAATTGAAAAATCAAAACCGGTAGAAAATCAAAAAAAACAATGAAATAATTTTGTCATTTCAATAATGCGTTATACCTTTGCAACGAAACTAATTAACCACACGACGCATCGCGCTCGCTGGATATATACTGAATTCTGGTGAAAGAGAAGTGCTATGTGGCTAAAATTGATTAGTTTTGCTACCTAAAAAACTCATGTTTATGGTAACAAAAAGCGAAGTTTACAGTAAAGAATATGACGTGATCATCATCGGTGGCGGCGCGACAGGTGCCGGCACTGCGAGGGATTGCGCGTTGAGGGGCCTGAGTGTCCTGCTCGTCGAGCGCAACGACTACAGCACGGGAGCCACGGGACGCAACCACGGCCTGATGCACAGTGGCGCACGATATGCCGTCACCGACGGCGAGAGCGCCTCGGAGTGCATCAGCGAGAATATGATCCTGCGCCGCATCGCGCGGCACTGCGTCGAGGAGACCGACGGCCTGTTCATCACCCTGCCCGAGGACGACCTGCAATATCAGCACACCTTTGTCGAGGCTTGCCAGCGTGCAGGCATCCGCGCCGACGTCATCGACCCGGCCGAGGCCCGCTCGCTCGAACCGGCGGTCAACCCCGAGCTCATCGGTGCCGTGCGTGTCCCCGACGCGTCGATCGACCCGTTCCGCCTCACCGTTGCCAATCTGCTCGACGCCCGCCTGCATGGGGCCCAGACGCTCAACTACCACGAGGTAGAGGGCCTCATCATCAACCAGGGTCGCGTCGTGGGCGTGAAGCTGCTCAACAAGCATGACGGCAGCCACGTCGAGGTGCACAGCCGCGTCGTGGTCAATGCTGCCGGCATCTGGGGACAACGCATCGCCCAGACCGCGGGAGTCAACATCTCGATGTTCCCCGCGCGCGGTGCGCTGCTCATCTTCGGCCACCGCGTCAACAACATGGTGATCAACCGTTGCCGCAAGCCCGCCAATGCCGACATCCTCGTGCCCGACGACACGGTGTGCGTCATCGGCACCACCAGCGACCGCATCCCCATCGAGACGGTCGATGACATGCGCGTCACCCGCGAGGA
>JAFTFA010000024.1 GCA_017449785.1 Muribaculaceae bacterium
CTCTACAAGAGCGGCTCCTATGAGATCAGCGACAGGGCTGCCGAGACCCTGTCCAAGATTGCCAAGTTCATCAACGACTATGAGGACTATGACGTGCTCATTGAGGGCAATACCGACAACGTGCCCATCAGCCGAGAGAACATCCGCAACAACTGGGATCTCTCCTGCCTGCGCGCCTCATCGGTCGTTCAAGCCTTGCAGAACCAGTATGGCGTGAATCCCAAGCGATTGACAGCCGGTGGCCGTGGCGAGTACAATCCGCTGGCCAGCAATGATACCGCCGTGGGCAAGCAGCGCAACCGCCGCACCCAGATCATCATCACGCCCAAGCTGGATCAATTCCTGGAACTCATCGACGAGGCTCCCGAGGATTGATATTTCAGCAAATAGTTAAAAGAGTTGGCATCCACACGCCTTATAAAAATGAAGCAGTGTGGATGCCAACTCTCTATTGACCCCAACTAACAACTTAAAACTTACAACAAACATCTTACAACTAAAAACTTAAAACTCATCTTTACATTCTGTCTTCCTGAAACGTCTATAGTGTGTAAATTGATTCACGACGATGACAAGACAAGAGACCGAAATACTGTTCAAGACCCATTACGCGGAGATGTACCGACTGGCGATGTCGTTACTCTATGACGAGGATGAGAGCAAGGACGTCGTGAGCGACATCTTCGCCTCATTGCTCGGCGGTGGATTGGCCATCCGATGCGACAATGCCCGCGGCTTCCTGCTGACGTGTGTGCGCAACGGTTGTATCAATGTGATACGTCACAAGCAGATGCGGGAACGCTTCAAGAAGCTGTACACCACCAGGGGCGAGCCGCTAGACTGCGGTCCCGACGACTCGCTCATGCTGGCCGAGTTGCGGGACTACATCGACAACCACCTGTCGTCGCTGGCGCGCCGCATCTTCATCATGCGTTATCTGCAAGACATGACGTGCCAGCAGGTCGCCGATGCCGTGGGCGTGAGCCGCGTGACGGTCCATCATCACTTGTCACAGTCATTGGAGAAAATCAACGCTTATTTCAACAACACTAATCAATAGACGTCATGGAACAGAACGATAACATCAACCGCTTGCTCGACATGCACGAGCACCCCGAGAATTACACCGACGAGCAATTGGCCGCCATGCTCGACGACGAGTCGCTGGCGAGACTGCAAGAACAGTTGGCCACGGCCAAACGCGCCATGACCGACATCCCCGTGCCCGATGTGGATGCCGAGTGGCAACGATTTGAGCAACAGCATTTCGCGCCGGTGAAAAACCGCCGCTGGATCAAGGTCGCCGCCATGATTGCCGGCGTGCTCATGTTGTCGGCCTTCTCCTATGCAGCCATCCAGGCCGTGCGTCATCATCATGTTGATAAAACCGAAGAAACGACCGAGAAAGTCACCACGACAGCACAGGAAGAGTCAATCGAAGTAGGGCCTCGCCTTGGCGTGGCCGACACTGTAGAAACAGTCGAGGGACCTGTTGTGTTTGATAACCAGACGCTCGGCCAGATGCTAGAAACTATCGCGACCCGTTATGGCACGCAAGTAGAGTTCCGCAACGAGGAGGCCCGCGACCTGCGCTTCTACTTTGAGCTGCATCCGGGCGAGGAGTTGTCGAGCGTCGTTGAGCGCCTGAACATGTTCGAGCGCGTGTCAGTCAGCATCGAGGGTAATACAATCGTGGTGGAATGATGGCAAGACGCATGATTTTTCTCGTGGCATGCTTGTGCATGGCCACGGCTGCCTTCGGGCAGCGGGTGTCACGCACGTTTAATGACGTGTCGATGAGCGTGGCGCTCAAGTGGCTCAATGAGCAGGGTGGGGAATACAACATCAGTTTCCTCTATAATGACCTGGAGGACTTCAGGGTGACGACCAGCGTCAAGAACAAGTTGGTGCCCGATGCCATCCAGCAGTTGATCGGTTTCTATCCCATCAAGATGACCGTTCAGGGCAAGGACATCGCTGTGGAGTGCCCCCTGCGTGAAGCGACGCGCTACAAGGGCACCGTCCTCGACGAGACGGGTCAGCCGTTGCCATACGCCAACGTGGCCCTGCTCTCACCGCGCGACTCGACGGTGATTACCGGCGGCGTGACCATCGAGAGCGGCCTGTTCGTCATCCCCTGCGAGCAAAGCGGCGTGCTGGCCCGCATCACCTACGTGGGCTACCGCCCCGTCTATCGCCACTGCAAGACCCCTCACCTGGGCACCATCAAAATGCAACCCGACCAATACGCCCTCGGCAGCGTCACCGTCAAGGGGGAGCGCCCCCAGTACCAAACAAGAGGCAATAGCATTGTTACAAACGTGGCTGGCACAATTCTGGAACGTTTGCACAGTACTAACGAGTTACTGTTGCAAGTGCCTGGTGTGGTTGCCTTACCAGATGGGACCCTAACCGTCTTTGGACGAGGAACTCCTATATATTATCTCAACAACCGCAAGGTGCAGAATTGGCAGGAAATAACCCGCCTGTCGCCGAAGGAAATTCTGAATATTGAACTTATTCGCAATCCAGGTGCACAATATGATGCAGAAGTCGAAGCTGTCATCAAGATAACAACCCGTACTAAGGAGGAAGGGTGGATGCTGCAAGTGAAAGCCGATGAACAACTGAATGATGTGCTGACCTCGGAAGAGTCGATAGACCTTGGATTGAAACAAGGCGGACTGAATGCCTCTGCTCATCTGGAGTACGAGGATTTTCACCGCCATTATAACCAGCCGCAGATAAAAGAGTTGGTGGTGGATGGCGATACCTACCGATATGACAAAATTGACAACCGCAGCAAATCGCATCAGAAAGCACCGAGTTGGTCTGCCAATGTAGATTATGAGTTCAATGAGCGACACATTGCAGGTATCAGCTATGACGGCTATCACAACACTTGGCTATCGCCGGGTGATGCCCTGCATATCTACAGCAAGAATGGTCAGGAATTCCAGCGTACCCACATCTTGAGCGACTATCATAACGATATGGACTATGCCCACGTTAACACGTTCTACAATGCCGAGTGGACGAAACGGCTGCGCACCGCACTAAACCTTGACTATGCAGGCAACTCCAGCGATTACCGCCAACTGACAGACGAAAC
>JAFTFA010000025.1 GCA_017449785.1 Muribaculaceae bacterium
GATAATACATCGTAAACGAGTCTTGATGAATTAGATAAGCACGCTTAGTACTCAGCACAGGAATAATTGTTATATCAACAATCATGCCCGAAGGATCATAGACAAATTTCGCTGTTCTTGGCACGGCATCGTTTGAAACAACGACACCATGTTCAATACGCTTGTGAGAACGAAATACATGAGTTACTACCGGCATAATAAATAATAATTAAAGAATTAATAATGCAATTTGTTTTGTAAAACTATTTATCTCATATTGAGTAGATTTTGATGAAAAATCAATAATCCAAATAAATATCTAGATAGACAGACTGACCTGACTCAAAACTTATAGAAGATATCGGCAATCCAAATGCCATCATTGAAGAACGCATTGCATTGTAGTGTCCTTGAAGATTTGACCCATATAAAGCAATCGAACCAATCTTTCCGCTTCCGTCTACTGATGGATAGAACAAAAAAAGATTGACTGAGTTTCCATGTAAGGAGACCTCAAGCGCATAAATATCAGCACAAGGATCATATTTCCACACTTGTACATCATATTTTAAGTAGAGAGGATTATTATTAAACCCGTTTTCAATGTTTTTAATAATATGGAAACTGTCAGTATTTAAATAGAACATAATAATTCATAAGTGTTGTTCTGCTGGCATCCTTGGGCAGAGGGTCGCTGTTAGTCTCTTACATATACAAAAAACGTGGAGCCAAACTTGTTGCTCGTTCCACGTGTAGAGGCTCTAGCATTGCCCAATTTGTCAAAACGAACAACGCTATAGCCCCACGAAGATGTATTAACATTCCAACGATTAATGGCATGAATTCAATGTCATTAAATCGCGGACATGAATTACACATCCACAAGGGCGTTACCGTTGCCTAGTTTTTGACAAATTGTTGAGAACTGCTAGATTCCTACACGTCAAAACGTAAGCGTCAAGATACGCCTTAAATATATGTCTCTCTCCTCAACTTTGAGTTTTATTCTCATGAGGAAAGTGTTGCAAAAATAATAAAAATATTAAATGGCAATGCTCTATTGTTGAAAATAATTCAAAAAATTCCACTTTGTTGAAAATCATTCTACAAAATCAATTATCAACTTAGTAGATTGAGTATCCTCCAGTGGTCGGAATATCCAAAAAACTCAATAAGGACCGATGAAGCATCCTACAGCGGTCGGAATGTCATAAAAAAACGGGATAACGGCCGTTGAGGCAAGGATGAAATGAAACAACCGTCTAATTGTCAATGCGTTGTTTTTTTCTTGGAAAAAATGTTTTATCTTTGCGCTGATAAAATGTGATTTCTATGATGGAAGACAAGAAGAAAAAGAAGAAATGGCCGTGGATCGTGCTGGCGGTCCTCGCCCTGCTGGTGGCAGTGGCAGCCTGGTGGATGCGCCCGCCGGCCAACACGATACCCACAGCAAGCCGCGGCACGCTTGAGCGGTTCCCGCAATTCAATTCACAGCACGTGCCGCCGCGGGACATCGTCGTGTGGCTGCCCGTGGGCTACCAGACGGGCGACTCGTGCGACGTGCTGTACATGCACGACGGCAACATGCTGTTTGACGCCACCACCACGTGGAACCGCCAGGAGTGGCGGGTCGATGAAGTGATGGACAGCCTCATCGAGGCCGGCGCAATCAAGCCATGCATCGTGGTGGGCATCTACAACACCGACGATCGCCTGACCGAGTACTTCCCGGCCAAGTCATGGCAATGTGTACCCGAGGCCAAGCGACATGACGTCAAGCTCAATGAACTCACCGCCGATGCCTACCTGCGCTTCATCGTCGAGGAAGTGAAGCCCTTTATCGACAATCGATACAAGCCGCTCACGGCCAGGGAGCACACCTTCATGATGGGCTCCAGCATGGGCGGGCTGATCTCGCTATACGCCCTGTGCGAGTACCCGCAGGTATTTGGCGGAGTGGCGTGCCTGTCATCACACCTGTTGATGGCCCACCTGCCCGGCGGACTTGACGGGGACCTGTGGGCGACGGCTTTCCGCGACTATGTGGGGCAGCATCTTCCCCAGGCCAACGGCAGCCTCATCTATATGGATCACGGCACCGAGGACTTTGATGCCGACTATGGCAAGTACCAGCAGCTGCTGGACCGTGTCATCACCGGCAAGGGCTGGGACAAGGCGCACTACGTCAGCCGCGTGTATCCCGGTCACCGCCATCGCGAGACCAGCTGGGCGGCCCGCCTGGATCAGCCATTGCTATTCTTGCTCGGTAGATGAGCCACTTGTTTTTGGCAGTATGGATAAGAAGATGTAACTTTGCAGCTGGAACAAGACGCTGAAAAAACATGAGTGAATATGTAACCGTTATCGGAGGCGTGAACATGGACATCTCGGCGGCATTGACGGCGCCGTTTGTCCCCGCCGACTCGATACCTGGCCAAGTGACGCTGGGGTGCGGCGGCGTGGCACGCAACATCGCCCACAACCTGCGGCTCATGGGGCACGACGTGAAATTCATGAGCCTGTTCGGCGGCGAGACCTTCGGCCAAATGTGCTGGCGCGAGTGCCAGGCCATTGGCCTGGACTTGACGTTGAGCGAGCACCGCGAGGGCATGCGCAACGGCCTGTACCTGTGTGTCAACGACCAGACGGGCGACATGATTGCCGCCGTGGCCGACACTGACATCGTGAATGCCATCACCCCTGAATTTCTTGAGAAACGCATCGGCGCCATCAACGCCGCGGCAGCTGTTGTTGCCGATACCAACATCCCGATGGAGTCCCTGCAGTATCTTATCGACCACTGTACCGGGACTCCATTGTTTATCGATGCCGTCAGCACGGCCAAGGCGCCCCGCATCATCAAGGCCCTGCAAGGCAGTCGGGCCAAGTGCCTGCACGCCCTGAAACTCAACCTCATGGAGGCCCAGGCCGTGACCGGCTGTGACACAGCTCCGAGGGCGGCCCAGCAGCTCACGTCAATGGGCGTGCAAGAAGTGTATATCACCCTGGGCAGCGACGGCGTGTACTGCAGCGACGGCACGCACCACGATCACTACCGCGCCGTTCCCACGAGGGTCATCAACACCACTGGGGCGGGCGACGCGTTTGTCGCCGGCATCGTGCACGCCACGTTGCAGCAGGTGCCCTTCCCCGATGGGGCACGCGTCGGCCTCAGGGCAGCCCATGCCGCCCTGCTGTCGCTCCAGACCGTCAATCCCGACATCAATGACTACCTGTGAAAAGCCGGCAAGTCTATAACAAAATCACATATAAAAATAAGACATGAACAAATACTTATCCATTTCGCCCGAAGTGCAGCAAGCACTTGACGAGGGCCGTCCCGTAGTCGCCCTCGAGTCCACCATCATCTCCCACGGTATGCCCTACCCCCAGAATGTAGAGACCGCCCTGAAGGTTGAGCAGACCATCCGCGAGGGCGGTGCCGTGCCCGCCACCATCGCCATCATCGGCGGCAAACTCAAGGCCGGCTGCACACCCGACGAAATCGAATACCTGGGCCACAAGGGCCAAGCCGTTACCAAGACCTCGCGCCGCGACCTGCCCGTGCTCATCGCCCGTGGCGAGGACGGCGCCACCACCGTGACCACAACGATGATCATCGCCGCGATGGCGGGCATCCATGTGTTTGCCACCGGCGGCATCGGCGGCGTTCACCGTGGTGCCGAAACCACGATGGACATCAGTGCCGACCTGGAGGAACTGGCCATGACTCCCGTGATGGTCATCTGTGCCGGTGCTAAATCCATCCTTGACCTGGGACTCACGCTGGAATATCTCGAGACCAAGGGCGTACCCGTCATCGGTTACGGTACCGAGGTGTTGCCCGCCTTCTATACCCGCCACAGCGGTTTCAAGGTGGACTACCGCATCGACACCCCCGAGGATCTGGCCGCCGCCTTCAAGGCCAAGATGGAGATGGGCCTGCAAGGGGGCATGCTCGTGACCAATCCCATCCCCGAGGAGTACTCCATGCCCGCCGACGTCATTAACCGTGCTATCGACGAGGCTATCGACGAGGCCAACCGCCTGGGCATCCGCGGCAAGGAGACGACCCCCTTCCTGCTGGCCAAGGTCAAGGACCTCACTGGCGGCGACAGCCTGGCCAGCAACATCCAGCTGGTGCTCAACAACGCCCGCCTGGCCGCCCGCACCGCCGCCGCACTGAAACGGCTATAATCCCCCCCTGGACCATTCATCATGCAATTATCAACACATCGGTTAAATAAAATAAATTGTCAAGGCAGTAAAAACGACTATTTTCTGGGGAAAGTTCAGTAGATGTTGCAAAACTCAGCCAGCAAACATGAGATCGCTCTGCGCGCGAGAAATTCAACAAAATTATAAATAGAATTATTTTGTTTAATTTTTATACAATTTTTGTTTAATTTCCCGGCCGTTAGGCCGATTGAAAAAACCGCGTCAAGTTTTACAACAGCCACACAAGGCCGTCGGCCTTGACTTGAGGCAACCCCAAGGCACACAGGTACCCCTGCGGCAAAGTTTTGGCACAAAAAGGTCAATAATCAAAGATTATTGCTTACTTTTGCAGACTGTAACGAAACGAAGATCAACAACGCTAAAATAGAATTAAGATTATGAGATGTCAACATTGCGGACATGAAGTTCCCGAGGGTTCGGCCTTCTGTAACCGATGCGGCTACAAGATGAGCCAGCAGGTCACGTGCAGCTATTGCCATGAGCCCATGCCCTCAACATCTGTGTTTTGCCCACATTGCGGCAAGGCCGTGGACAATGCCATGAGCATTGCCAGCCAGCAACCTGCCACTACCCGCCAGCAGCCCCCCCAGCAACAGCCCCTGCCAGGCACGACCTACAACGAGCAGCGACGCGCCGCCCAGCGCCAAGCCGCGCGCCAGCCCGTCAATGCCTGGAAGCAGCCGGAGCCCGTCCAGGAGGATGACGATGACGACGACGATGGCGGCGGACGTTCAAACTTCAACCGCAACCTCATCATCGGCATTATCACTGCCGCGGTCCTGATCGGACTGCTGAGCGTGCTGCGCCACTGCAACAGCCAGGAGAATGACCGCCTGGAGGCCCGTGCCGACAGCGCGGCCATCATTGCCGACAGCAGCCAGGAGCCGATACAGATTCTCAACGCCGAGCTGAGCCGCAACGGCATGGCCGACGACCACGCCTACACGGGCTGCGCCGTGAGATTTGGCGGCACCGACCCTGACACGCCCGAGCGCATCGTCGGCGTGACCTACAAGGAAGACACCGACCGCCCCTTCATCAAGGTCTATAACCTCACCCGCGACGGTGCCCAGTGGAAGACCGAGTTGGGCCAGACCAAGTACTATGACGGCAGGAGCATCATCATGGACAACAGCTCGCTCATCGCCGATGCCATGTATGTGCCGCGCGCCGTCACTGTGGATGGCAAGCAGTGCCTCTACTTTGCCTTCCTCAACCACCTCAAGGGTGCCGGCGAGGGCAACAACGGCCGCGTGACACTGGCCCTGTATGACCTGGATGCCAAGAAATTGACGACGCTGACCTATGACGGCCAGATACGCTCCCGCACCGACGGCCGCCAGTATGTCTATTGCCGCGGTCCCCTCGAGAGCACCAGCAGCAGCGAGCGCTCCTTCCTGCGCCAGGAGGCGGCCAACATTGGCGCCATCCGCGTAGCTACCCAGGAAGAGATTGATGCCGAGGAAGAAGCCAAGGCCCTGGAAGAGGAGGAAAAAGCCCTGGCCGGCGAGGACAACGCCGATGCCAAGTGGGACCATGACAATGCCGAGAACATGGACAAGCTCAAGGAGGGCGAGGAAGTGAAGATGAAGCCCACCCAGTATGACAAGCCCATCATCAACATGAAGGAGATCAAGGAAAAGCTCGAGAGCGACCGCTACCTGGTCTTCCTTGACACCAAGGGCTCGGTCGTGGGTTTCAACAAGAGCAGCCGCAAGTATTTTACCATCTACGGCGGCAAGAGCGGCGCTGCAACGAGCATCAGCCTCAACGGCGACAACAATGTGCTCATCAAGACGCCCAGCGGCAATATCACCTATGACCTGGTGCACGACCGCGCCAAGAACGCCAATTAAAGCCAGATCCGAGAGATAAATGAATCCCCAACGACGCTACTACGCCTGGTTCTTCCTCAAGCTGGACCTCATCCTGGCAGGGCTGCTGGCCCTGCTGTGGTGGCTCAACAACGTAGTGTACGCCGGGTAAACAATAACCACAAATCACAACCACCACTATGGCTGTAGAAATAAGAGAAATCCAACCCACGCGCGGCAACTTGCTCAAGTTTGTGCACTTTCCCATCGACACGCTCTACCGCGACAGCAAGTACTACGTTCCGCCGCTTGTCACCGACGAGGTGAACACGCTGCGCCCCGACAAGAACCCGGCATTTGACTTCTGCGAGGCCGTCTATTACATGGCCTATCGCGACGGCAAGCCCGTGGGCCGCATCGCCGGCATCATCAACAAGCTGGTCAACGAGCGCAGCAACAAGAAGGAAGCACGCTTCGGCTACATCGACTTTATCGACGATGCCGAGGTCGTGGACGCCCTGATGGATGCTGTCACCCGGTGGGGCAAGGCCAAGGGGATGGAACACCTGACAGGACCGCTGGGCTTCACCGACATGGACCCCGAGGGAATGCTCATCGAGGGCTTTGACCGCGTGGGCACCAGTGGCGGCATCTACAACCATCCCTACTATCCCAAGCACATGGACCGCCTGGGCTTTGTCAAGGATGCCGACTGGATTGAGCTCCTGATCACCATCCCGCCCGACATCCCCGAGAAGATGGTGCGCATCTCAAATATCGTGGCCGAGCGCAACAACCTGACCACCATCAAGTACACCGACCGCAAGAAACTGGTCAACGACTATGGTGACGCCATCTTCAAGCTCATCAATGTGGCCTACGACGAGTTGTTCGGCTACTCTCCGCTGTCCGACAAGCAGATCAAGCACTACATCAAGATGTACCTGCCCTTCCTGCCGCTCAACGACCTGGCCATGGTCATCAACAAGGACACGCGCGAACTCATCGCCGTGGGCATCTCCATCCCCTCGCTGGCCCGTGCCCTGATCAAGGGTCGCGGCCGCCTGTTCCCCTGGGGCTGGAAGCACCTGCTGCACGCCTTCAAGCACAACGACGTGGTGGACCTGATGCTCATTGCCGTCAAGCCCGAGTACCAGAACAAGGGCGTCAACTCCCTGCTGTTCACCGACCTGATTCCCCACTTCAACGCCTATGGCTACAAGTATGCCGAGAGCAACCGTGAGCTGGAGGCCAACTCCAAGGTGCTCAAGCAGTGGGAATACTTCGAGCGCGAGCAGCACAAGCGCCGCCGTGCCTACACCAAGGAGATTTAAAAACCAGAGGCGACGACAACATCATCTGGCAACTCTAGAAACTCTAGAAATGCCAGACCAACTAGAAATCATCATTACAAAATAATAGCCAAAAAAAATGAACGAGAAAATTCAAGTCATCAGCAAGTATGCCCTCGACGAGAAGACCGCCGAGCGCGCCGCTGCATTGCGCCCCACGGCACTCGCCGCCAAGCAGACGCTCGAGAGCGGCTCGGGCCTGGGCAATGATTTCCTGGGCTGGCTGCACCTGCCCAGCAGCATCGACGAGCAGCAGCTCCAAGCCATAGAGAAGAGCGCAGCCCAGCTGCGCGAGGAGTGCGAATTTGTCATCAACATCGGCATCGGCGGCAGTTACCTGGGAGGTAAAGCCGTCATCGAGGCCCTGAGTGACCACTTTGCTGCCTACAAGAGCGGCAATGGCCCCAAGGTGCTATTTGCCGGCAGCAACATCGGCGAGGACTACCTGTATGACATGATGGAGCTGGTGCGCGGCCACAAGTTCGGCATCATCGTCATCTCCAAGTCAGGCACGACAACCGAGCCGGGAATCGCCTTCCGCATCTTCAAGGACATGCTCGAGAAGCAGGAGGGCAAGGAATTTGCCCAGCGCAACATCATCGCCATCACCGATGCCCGCCGCGGTGCCCTGCGCGACCTCTCGACCCAGGAGGGCTATGTCACCTATGTCATCCCCGACAACGTGGGCGGCCGCTTCTCGGTGCTCACCCCGGTGGGCCTGTTGCCCATCGCCGTGGCGGGATTTGACATCCGTGCCCTGGTCAGCGGTGCCGTCGAGATGGAGAAGGACGGCGACGAGCAGGTGCTCGAGTATGCCATCACCCGCAACGCCCTGTACCAGGACGGCAAGAAGATCGAAGTGCTGGCCAACTTCACCCCGCGCCTGCACTTCCTGGCCGAGTGGTGGAAGCAGCTCTACGGCGAGAGCGAGGGCAAGGACCACAAGGGCATCTTCCCCGCCAGCGTCGATTTCACCACCGACCTGCACAGCATGGGCCAGATGATCCAGGACGGCGAGCGCACCCTGTTTGAGACGGTGCTGAGCGTCGGCGACCAGCAGCACGAGGTCATCATTCCCAACGACGACAAGGATCTTGACGGCCTCAACTACATTGCCGGCAAGAACGTCGATTATGTCAACAAGATGGCCGAGCTGGGAACCCGCCTGGCACACGTCGATGGCGGCGTGCCCAACCTGCTCATCACCCTGCCTGCCGTCAACGAGCGCTACATCGGCCAGTTGATCTACTTCTTTGAGAAAGCGTGCGGCGTGAGCGGTTACATGCTCGGCGTGAACCCGTTTGACCAGCCCGGCGTCGAGGCCTACAAGAAGAACATGTTCGCCCTGCTCAACAAGCCCGGCTATGAAGAGGCCAGTGCCGCTATCCAGGCTAAGCTGAAAAACTAAATTAACATCACACATAGTAACCATCTAAAAGAATTCTAGAAACTAAAACAATGATTTATCCGATTCTTTCGGCCGAGGAAGCCGCCGAATTTGTACAAAATGGCTTCACAGTGGGTGTTTCCGGTTTTACTTCACCGGGTTGTCCTCAAGCAGTTCCCGTGGCTATCGCCGAGCGCGCCAAGCGCGAGCATGCCGCTGGCCGTGAGTTCAAGATCAACCTCTTCAGTGGCGCATCGACCAGCGACCACATCGACGGTGAACTCACCCGTGCCGAGGCCCTGAACTTCCGCACTCCCTATCAGTCACACCCCGACATGCGCAAGGCCATCAACGCCAACGCCATCCACTATAACGACCGTCACCTGAGCGAGCTGGCCCAGGAATTCCGCTATGGCTTCTATGGCAAGATGGACATCGCCATCGTCGAGGCCCAGAGCATCACCGACGACGGTGAGATCGTGCTGGGTACGTCGATGGGCAACACCGCCACCTGGCTCAAGATGGCCGACAAGGTAATCGTCGAGGTCAATGACCAGATTCCCGAGACCATCCGCGGCATGCACGACGTCTATACCCCCAACGATCCGCCTTACCGCCGCGAGATTCCCATCTACACCCCTCACGACCGCGTGGGCACTCCCACCGCCCATGTCGACCCCAAGAAGGTGCTGGGCGTTGTCAAGACCTCGCTGCCCATCAGCAAGGAGGGAGCCTTCACCCCCGTCGATGACGTGACGGCTGCCATCGGCCACAACGTGTGTGCCTTCCTCGTGAGCGAACTCAAGGCCGGCCGCATCCCCAAGGAGTTCCTGCCCCTTCAGAGCGGTGTGGGCAACATCGCCAACGCCGTGCTCGACGCCCTGGACAAGAGCGACGACATCCCCCCGTTCGAGATGTACACCGAGGTCATCCAGGACAGCGTTCTCGAGCTGCTCGAGAGCGGCAAGTGCAAGTTTGCCAGCACCTGCTCGATGACCTTCTCCAGCCAGGCCATGAACGAGTTCTTTGAGAAGGGCGAGGCCCTTCATGGCAAGGTGCTCATGCGCCCCAGCGAGATCAGCAACAACCCCGAGGTGGTTCGCCGTCTGGGCGTCATCACGATGAACACCGCCATCGAGGCCGACATCTATGGCCACATCAACTCGACCCACGTCAGCGGCACGCGCCTGATGAACGGTGTCGGCGGCTCGGGCGACTTCACCCGCAATGCCTACATCAGCATCTTCCTGTGCCCGTCGATCAAAAAGGATGACTGCATCAGCACCATCGTGCCCATGGTTTCCTATCCCGACCACAACCCGCACTCGGTAGATATCATCATCACCGACCAGGGTATCGCCGACCTGCGCGGCAAGGATCCCGTCCAGAGTGCCCACGAGATCATCGAGAAGGCTGCACATCCCGTTTACCGTCCCCTGCTGCGCGAGTACCTCAAGCTGGCCAAGAGCGGTCACGTGATGATGAACCCCGACATCGCTTTCTCGTTCCACAGCACCTTGATGCACGAGGGCGACATGCGCAAGGTCGATTACTCCAAGTTCCTGAAGTAATCAACACACATTATTATAATACAATGACTGCTGGCCAAGCCAATGCTCGCCAGCAGTCATTGTTTTTGGTCTAAAGTCCATTCGGGGTCAATGGCCCAGGGCTGTCGTGTCCTCGGGCAAGGCCCCGAAGTGGTAGGTCTTCAACGGCGTGCTCTCCTTGACGACGTCACCGTCTTTCTTGGCACGGTAGAGGTTGATGACACACACGGTGTGGCCCTCCTTGTCGGCATAGGCCGACTTGTAGTCCATGTAGATGTTGTCAATCGCCGTCAGTACCGCTGCGTCAGCGCCCGTGCGGGTATCCTGGGGATAGGCCTCCTGCAGGGCGATTCTCATGCGACGCACCGTGTTGGACAGCACGTCCACGGCCTTGTCGGGCGAAGTGCCCTGGCTCTCATCCTCATCCGAGAGCGACAACTTGACCTGGGACTGTATGGACATGTAGTAGCCGACAAGCCAGTCGGGCTCATCCTTGCCGCAGGAAGCCGCCAGCATCAAGCAGGTGAACAACAAGGCGAACAGCGGCAGGCGCAATGTTTCAATGGATCGTTTCTTGAACATAAAACTATATCTTGGTGAATAACTTGACACTAAAGCTCATCGCAAAGGTAAACAACACGTTCCAAAAAAGCAAGAAATCACCGCCACAAAGCAAAAAAATAGTAATTTTGCACCCTGAAAACCATCATGACAACAATCAGCAATCAAACATCAGGCAAGAATCTCAAGGCCCATGGCGCCATGCTGCTGGCAATGGTGCTGTTCGGGCTGATGGCCACGTTCTCCAAGGACGTGCTCACCCACGGCGGCATCACCGGGCCGCAGCTGGTAGCCTTCAGGATATGTGGCGCGGCACTGCTCTTCTGGGTCGGCTCGCTGTTCATCCCGCAGCAGCACGTGGAACGCCGCGACATGATCAAGATCGTGGGAGCGAGTTTCTTCGGCTTTGTGATGGCCCAGGGAGGCTATATCGTGGGGCTGAGCTTCACCTCGCCCATCAATGCCACCATCGAGCTGACGACGATGCCTATTTTCACGCTCATCCTGTCGGCCCTGCTGCTGCACGAGCGCATCACGCCGCGGCGGGCCCTGGGCATCATCATGGGCTTCACCGGCGCCATCCTGCTGATTACCCGCACAACGGCTGGAGACGGGCGAGCGGCCGACTTTCGCGGCGACCTGCTCATTCTCGTTTCCCAGGTGGGCTATGCTTTCTACTTGACTTATTTCTCAGGGGTCATCCGCAAGTATGACGCCTTCACGTTCAACAAGTGGACATTTACCTTCGCCAGCCTGTTGATACTCCCCTTCACCCTGCCCGACATCATGCAGATCAACTGGACCGGCATGAGCGCGAGGACGGCCGGCGAGATTGTCTATATCGTGGCTGCCGCGACGTTCTTCACCTTCCTGCTCGTGGTATGGGCACAACGCCGCTTGATGCCCACCACCGTGAGCGTCTATAACTACGTGCAGCCCTTTGTCACCGTGGTGGCCAGCATGGTCATGGGCCTTGCCGCACCACAGTGGATGCACGCTGTGGCCGCCGCCCTCATCTTCACGGGCGTGTGGCTCGTCACGAGAGAGGGCGTCAACCGCCGTAGAGCGAACCCAAGGCCCCTTCCTGAATCTGCTGCAGGAAAGCAGGATCGGTAATGACACGGTAGGCCTGGATGCAGGACCACACGAGGCCGATCACGATAGTGATGATCATCCACTTCTTGGCCGTCTCGCCATCGCTGGCCGAGCCGGTCACGTCACCCCTCATGTACTTGTTCTTGGAACTGTTGGCCTTGACCACCGAGTAGATGCCCGTGATCAAGCCGACAGGGTTGCAGCAGCACAGTGCCGACAGGATCGTGACGATAAGGCTCTCGGTAAACCACGTCTTGGGCATCGCCTGTCGCGGGGCCTGGTCGTTGCTGGGGCCGTACTGCGGCTGCGCATAGGGCTTGTTGGCGTTGCCCTGGCCGTAGGTAGTGGGCTGCGTGGGCTGCTGCTGACCGCCGCCGAAGGGGGGCACCTGGGGCAAAGGCATCTGGTTGCCGCCCACGGGAGGCATCTGCGGCATCTGCATGTCGATGTTGCCGGGATTGAAAGTCTGCCCCGAGAGCAGGGCGTTGAGTTCAGGCACCTGGCTGGCCGAGACCCAGTTGGGCATTCCCTCACACCACACGAGCGAATTGACCGTCAAGCCGTGTGCCAGCAATTCATTAGGTTCAAACGGGCCTGCGGGCTGGCCGTTTTCTGCAATATAGTATTTCATAGTGGCAATTGGTTATTTATTGTTGAAAACGTCATGTTCCTGCTAATCTGTTGCAAATATAACACCATTTCCCCAATAAGTGTCACCTGTCGCCCAAAAAAAATTGTACCACGGGGTCGCATCAACGACCTCGCGGCACAATATGATTGAGGATGTTACCTTAACGACAGGTTAGTCGCTGCACTTGGCGCACAGGAACTCGCGGTTCAGGCGGGCGATGTTGCTCAGCTTGATGTTCTTGGGGCACTCGGCGGCACAGGCACCGGTGTTGGTGCAGTTACCGAAGCCCAGCTCGTCCATCTTGGCGAGCATGGCCTTGACGCGGCGCTTGGCCTCGGCACGGCCCTGGGGCAGCAATGCAAACTGGCTCACCTTAGCGCTGAGGAACAGCATGGCCGAACCGTTCTTGCAAGCGGCAACACAGGCACCGCAGCCGATGCAGGTGGCGCTGTCCATAGCCTCGTCGGCAGCATCCTTGCTGATGGGGATGGCGTTGGCATCCTGGGCACCACCGGTCTGGAAGCTCACGTAGCCACCGGCCTGCTGGATCTGGTCAAAGGCATTGCGGTTGACCATCAAGTCCTTGATCACGGGGAAAGCAGCACTGCGCCAGGGCTCAACGGTGATGGTGTCACCATCCTTGAAGCGGCGCATGTAGAGCTGGCAGGTGGTTGCTCCGGTAGCGGGACCGTGGGGGTGACCGTTGACATAGAGCGAGCACATGCCGCAGATGCCCTCGCGGCAATCGTGGTCAAAGGTGACAGGCTCCTCGCCCTTCTCGATGAGTTGCTCGTTGAGGATGTCCATCATCTCGAGGAAGGAGGTGTCGGTGGGGATGTCGCGCATCTCGTAGGTCTCAAAGCGGCCCTCGGCATGAGCGTTGGCCTGACGCCAAACCTTAAGTTTGAAACTTATATTTGTTTCCATTGTATTCGATGAATTTTAATGTGGTTGATTATGACTTATAGTTACGCGTCTGGACCTTGATGGCCTCGTAGTGGAGCGGCTCCTTGATGAGCGTGGGAGCGGTATCATCGTTGCCGTTATACTTCCAGCAGGCAACATAGAAGAAGTTCTCGTCGTCGCGCTTGGCTTCGCCTTCCTCGGTCTGATGTTCCTCGCGGAAGTGGCCACCGCAGCTCTCGTGACGGTTCAGGGCATCATAGGCGATCAACTCACCCATGGTGATGAAGTCACGCAGGCGGAATGCCTTGTCGAGCTCGATGTTCATGCCCTCCTGGCTGCCGGGGATGAACAGGTTGGTCTCAAACTCCTTGCGCAGCTCCTTGAGCTTCTTCAATGCGGTCTCAAGGCTCTCCTTGGTGCGGGCCATGCCCACATATTCCCACATCACGTTGCCCAGCTCCTTGTGGATGCTGTCCACCGAGCGCTTGCCGTGGATCGACATCAGGTGATCCAGGTTGGCCTGCACCTTCCTCTCGGCCTCGTCAAACTCCTTGCTGTCGGTCGAGAAGTGGGGAACGGTAATCTGGTCGCTCAGGTAGTTCTGGATGGTGTAGGGCAGCACAAAGTAACCATCGGCCAGACCCTGCATCAGCGCCGAAGCACCCAGGCGGTTGGCGCCGTGGTCACTGAAGTTGCACTCACCGATGGCGAACAGACCCTTGATGCTGGTCTGCAACTCATAGTCAACCCAGATGCCGCCCATCGTGTAGTGGATGGCGGGATAGATCATCATGGGATTATAGTACTTCACGCCGTTAATCTCGTTGGCGAGTTCGCCAGGATTGACGTCGGTGATTTCCTCATACATATCGAACAGGTTACCGTAGCGCTGACGAATCACGTCGATGCCCAGGCGGTTGATGGCCTCGCTGAAGTCCAGGAACACGGCCTTGCCGGTATTGTTCACGCCGTAGCCCTTGTCGCAGCGCTCCTTGGCAGCACGGCTGGCCACGTCTCGGGGAACCAGGTTACCGAAGGCGGGATACCTGCGCTCCAGGTAGTAGTCACGCTCCTCCTCGGGGATGTCACTGCCCTTGATCTGGCCGGCCTGCAGCTTCTTGGCGTCCTCGATGTTCTTGGGCACCCAGATGCGGCCGTCGTTGCGCAGCGACTCGCTCATCAGCGTCAGCTTAGACTGCTTGTCACCGTGAACGGGGATGCAGGTGGGGTGAATCTGCACATAGGCGGGGTTGGCAAAGTAAGCACCATGACGATAGCAAGCCATAGCAGCCGAGCAGTTGCAACCCATAGCGTTGGTGCTCAGGAAGTAGGTGTTGCCATAGCCACCCGTGGCGATAACCACGGCGTGGGCAGCAAAGCGCTCGAGCTTGCCGGTCACCAGGTTCTTGGCGATGATACCGCGGGCGCGGCCGTCGATGATGACCACGTCGTGCATCTCATAGCGGTTGTAGCTCTTCACCTTGCCGGCATGGATCATGCGGTTCAGGCTCGAGTAGGCACCGAGCAGCAGCTGCTGGCCGGTCTGGCCCTTGGCATAGAACGTGCGGCTCACCTGTGCGCCACCGAATGAACGGTTGGCCAGCAGGCCGCCGTACTCGCGGGCGAAGGGAACACCCTGGGCAACACACTGGTCGATGATATTGTTCGACACTTCGGCCAGGCGGTAAACGTTGGCCTCGCGGGCACGGTAGTCGCCACCCTTGACGGTGTCATAGAACAAGCGGTAAACCGAGTCACCGTCGTTCTGGTAATTCTTGGCTGCATTGATACCACCCTGTGCAGCGATCGAGTGAGCGCGGCGGGGAGAATCCTGGATGCAGAAGTTCAGTACATTAAATCCCATCTCGCCCAGCGTGGCAGCTGCCGACGCACCAGCCAGACCGGTACCCACGACGATGATGTCGAGTTTGCGCTTGTTGGCGGGGTTGACGAGTTTCTGGTGAGCCTTATAGTTGGTCCATTTCTCAGCGATGGGTCCCTCGGGAATCTTGGAATCGATGGGCTGAGCGTTGATTTTTGTTTCTTCCATTTGTGTTACAAATTTTAAATTAGGTTAATACTCAGCGATCAGAGGGCAAAGAACCACGTGAAGTAGCAAGCCTCGACGGCAAACAGGATAAACACGATGCTAGCCCACCACTTGGAGATGCACTGCCAGCGGGTAATCCACTTGTCGTTGGCAGTACCCAGGGTCTGGAATGCGCTCCAGAAACCGTGGCTGATGTGGAACCACAGGGCTGCGAAGCCGATCAGGTAAACGGGGAGAACCCACAGCTGGCTGAAGGTAGCCTTGAGGTAGGACGTGCCGTTCATCACATGTTCACCCATGAGCTCGGGCAACTGCATCTTGGCCCAGAACTGCACGAGGTGCAGAATCAGGAAGCAACACACGATGAGACCCAAGACGAGCATGTTCTGGGATGCCCACTCCACGTTCTTGGGCTTGGCCGTCACGGCATAGCGGTTGTTACCGCGAGCCTTGCGGTTCTGGAACGTGAGAATGAACGCGAAGATGATGTGAATCGCAAAGCCGCCGGCCAAGATCAATGTACCCAGCACAGCATACCAGTTGGCACCGAGGAACTCACAGATGGCATCATAGGCCTCAAACGAGATCAGAGCCACAGCATTCATCAGCGCGTGGAATGTTACGAATAGGACAAGGAAGAGGCCGGTTACCGACATCACCACCTTGCGTCCTACAGATGAATTAGTTAACCACATAAAAATTGTAGATTTATTAGTTATTAATTGAATTGATTGTTCACTTGATTACGCTATTATCCTGCAAAGGTAGTAAAAATAATTGATTAATCAGTGTCCACTTGTAGTTTTTCACATTTGAAATCGGTTACTGAATACAAAATCAGCCCGCGCGCGAGGAAAAAGACGCCAACAGCGCCCCCGGCACCGCGACAAAAAAGTCATCAAGAACTCCCCTCCTGATGACATGTGGTCGCTAGAATTCAATCATTTAGACACGGCCGCGATTCTGCGTCAAAAAAATGCCAAAAATGGCACTTTCTTGACGCAAATGAACGGCACACTGTTTTGCAACGGATGTTTTACAGCCCACCCTAATGGTGCAGGCGTCAAGCCTCATCATTTTGTCTCACCACCCGACTTACCGGGTTCGGTAGCACTGCTAATGGCTACAGCGTGACGGTGAGGCGCAGGTCGTCGGTATGGGATTCGGCCGGGGTGCCCACGGCATTGCGGTCCTCGAGGACACTGCGCACGAGGGGTTCCAGCCGGGGATAGACATCACACTCAAAGAACTCCCACAGAGCATCGGCCTGCTCGGGGGCCACTTCCTCGATCATGGCACGCACGCCCTGCCGTCCCTGGCTGATGATACCCTGGGCATCATTGTCCTGCTCGTTACCCTCGACCACGGCGAGCAGGGTTCGGGAAAACACCCCGCTCAGGTGCCTCAGGACCAGTTGGGTCGCCTGCTGGGGCGACTCGGGCAGGTAGGTCTTGTTGCCGCCCACCTCGAGCATCCGCTTGAGCTGGCCCATGCGACTGCCCAGCTTGCTCCAGGCTTTGCCCGAGAGCATCGCGGCCAGGCCTGGCGTGGAATTGATGATGCGCTGCCGTCCCTGCTCTCGCAGGTCGGGATTGCCCTGGGCAGCCGTCAGCCACCGCGTGTCGATGTCAAGCTTGCGGTGCTTGCGGTCCAGGGTGCCGATCCTGATGGCGAACGGGTAGCAGATGGCCGATCCAGTGGCAATTTCCACGATGCTGTCCCGGCGGTCGGCACTGTAGGCGGTCGCGGCATCGGTCACGTGGAGGTGACCCGTGAAGATCGTGTGGATGCCGGCCTGCATCAGCTGGCTGGCGATGCTGTCATGGTCCTTGACGATATAGTTGGCAAGCAGTCGGTCCTGCTGGTCAAAGTGTTGCACCAGGTGGTGATGCATCATGGCGATGACCCGTTTGCCCCGGTTGCGGGCTTGGTTGGCCTGATCGATGACCCATTGCAGGGTCTCGGGCTTGATGCGCCCGGCATTGTGATAGGAGTCGGTGCTGTCGCCACGGCAAGTGAGCGTGTTGAGTTCGTCCATGTTGCTATCGATGGCGATGACGACGATGCCCTTGACGGGTTCGCAGCAGTAGCTGAGCGAGGACGGGTCACGACGGGAGCCCTTGCCGTAGCCGTAGTTACCGTAAATCGAGGCAAACTCATCGCGCGTGACGGTAGCGACAGGAGCTGTGGCGTCGCCGTCAAACCGCTTGGCATAGGGGTTGTTGCAGTCGTGATTGCCCGGGATGACGAGGGCACCGATGCCGTGGGCCGCCATGCGGTCGAGGTACTGCACCATCCGCTCATGGCTGGCACGCTCGCCGTTATAGGTGAGATCTCCGGCCAGCAGCACCAACCGCGGATTGAGGTCGATGATGCTGTCGGTGACAGCACTCATGATGGCATCGCTCTGGGCCATCATCTTGCTGTCGCCGGCATCGGCGGCATCAATGGCGCGGCCCGGTGTCACCAGCGAGGGAGCCAGCAGATGAGTGTCACTGATGACGACGATGCGGTCGGCGACGGCACGAGCCGCGGACTCGACAGCAAGCAATGTGGATAGTAACATGATGATAATGAGTCTAATTTTCATATTCATACCCTCCAATTGCATTTATTGTGCCAATTCGTTGACTGTGAAGCCTGATTGCCGCAGGTGGCGCCAATAGGCGGGATAGGACTTGGAAACGACCGCCGCGTCCTGGATGACCAGCCCGGGGAAACGCACCGCGGCCGGAGCAAAGGCCAGCGCCAGGCGGTGGTCGCCATGCGGGTCGATCGTCGGTGGATCAGGGGATATGGCCGACCGCTCGCCATACCACGAGATGGCATCGTCGCACTCGATCTTGAGGACATAGCCCAACTTGAGGAGTTCCTCGCGCAGGGCCTCGATGCGGTCGCTCTCCTTGAGACGCAGGGTGCGCACACCTGTCATGCGGAAGGACCGCTCGAGCAGGCACAGCAGCACCGTCCACGACGGCACCAGGTCGGGCGTGGCCGTCATGTCGGCAAAGCATGAGCAGCAACAACCGATGAAGTGACTCGTGTCGAGTGTCGCGCCACGGGCGTCAAAGCGGGTGTCGATGCCCAGTTGGCGGCCCAGTGCCACCAGGTGGGCATCGCCCTGGATGCTCTCGGGTGTCAGCCCCTCCAGCCGCAGCGACGATCCAGGCATGAGCGCGGCGAGGGCATACCACGGTGCCGCTGCACTCCAGTCGGCCTCGACGAGGTAGTCATTGCCCGTGTAGCCGTTCCCCCCCACGATGATTCTTTTATCTTCCATGTCCACGGTCGCGCCCATGTCGCGCATGACAGCGGCGGTCATGTGTATATAGGGCACCGAGACGATGTCACCCGTGAGCCGGATGGTGCCGCCACCGATAGCCGGCAGGATCATCATGACTGCCGAAATGAACTGGGAACTCACGCCGCCCTGCATCTCCACGTCACCGCCACGCATGGCCGCGCCCGTGACGCGTAACGGAGGATAGCCGTCCTTGCCCTGGTAATCGATGCTGGCACCCAGCGAGCACAGGGCATCAACCAGCACGCCGATGGGACGCTGACGCATCCGCTCAACGCCGTCAAGCGTCACCGTCATGCCCTCGCGGGTCGCATAATAGGCCGTGAGGAACCGCATGGCCGTGCCCGCCGCCCCCACGTTGACCGTGAGGTCATTGCCCTGCTGTCCCAGGGCATCGATCATCACCGCCGTGTCGTCACACAGGGCCGGCCGCATCACCTGCGGCTCATCGGCACACAGCGCTGCAATCACCAGCGCCCTGTTGCTGATACTCTTGGACGTCGGCAGAGCCACATTCCCCTCGGCCCGACGGGGCGGTGCTATGAGTTGGACGTTCATTGCGGCTGCTGGCTAAACGAGGTCGTGTCCACGGGGACGGGCTCGATGAGGTCGCGGTAGAGCTTGAGGGAGTCACTGGGCATCTGCTCGCTGCCCAGGATGCGCGGCATCAGGTCAAGGGTGAACTCATAGGGCTTGTTGTCGAGGATGTGACGGGTGGCAAACGTGTCCATATCGGGATTGAACGCATAGAGCAGATTGAGCACGATGCTCAAGATGAAGGCATACTTGAACATGAACAGCAACGAGCCGCCCAACTTGTCGATAAAGCCCAGGTGCACCTTGTTGAGAGCACCCTTAAAGAGCCTCATCACCAGACGGATAATCACCATCACGATGAGAAAAGCAAACGCGAGCGATACCGTCTTGACGGTGATGCTGGACAGGGGCCAGTCGTCCGCACTGGGAACAAACGCGAGGAAAACATCTTTGGCCAGGTCGCCGCACTTGTAGCACAGCACCATCGCCACGACCCACGAGACGAGTGATGACAACTGGCCGATGAAGCCCTTGCGGTAGCCCAGCACCAGACCTCCCAGCACAATCAGGATAATAATGGCGTCGATGATGGTCATAATTCTTCTATTCTTCTATTGAATTGGGTTGGAAACTATCAGTTGCCGGCTGGCAGCAGGAGCTGGTCGATCCAGGCACCGTCGCGGTAGCGGCACAGGTCCACATAGGAGCCGATGCCGGGAATGATGCCCGTCTCGCTATACTGCCAGATGGTGTACTCGCCCTCCCAGTTGATCTCGGGCTCCTCGTTGGAGTAACGGCCGATGTAGAGGTGATGCTTGTTGAAGTGGGGCGCGAGGTTCTTGTTGTAGAAGCCCATCGTGCTGTAGATCATGGGCTGCACGCCATAGTGGTCCTCGACGAGCTGGCAGAACTTGCCGACGCTGTCGATGAGCTGGCTGCGCGACCAGTCGCCGCGCACCTCCACGTCGAGCATGGGGATGAGATCCTGGACCGACTTGAGGGCAAACCTGGAGAAGTTGTCAAACTGCTCGTCGATGGTCGATGTCGTCGTGATGTAGTGGTAACTGCCCACGAGCAGGCCGTAGCGGCGGGCCTGGGTGATGTTGTGGGCATAGTGGGGCGAGCGATAGGTAGCGCCCTCGGTGGCCTTGATATAGACAAAGCAGATGTCCTTGTCGCTGCTCACCTTGGCCCAGTCGATGTAGCCCTGATGACTGGAAATGTCTATGCCGTTGTACTTGGCCTCGGGGTTGCGCGGGGGCACCCCGGTGCGGCGCGCAGCGCCCTTGCCCTGACCCTGGCAGCCCACGCACATCAAGGCCACTGCCAGCACCATGGCGATGCACAGCAGTGGTCTTGACAAGCGGATGTGCCGGTAATCAGTCATTGTCGGCCGAACTCTTGTTGATCTTGCGGCCGCTCTGCTTGGCGGCGCGGATGCTGTCGTTGCGCTGCGACCGGGTCAATGCGCCCCGCACGCTGGCACTCTTGTTGGTCTTGCTTGCCTTCTTGGCAGCCTCCTGCTTGGCTTTCTCGTCGCGTGCCTTCTGGGCAGCGGCCTTGCGCTTGGCTTTATCCTCGGCAGCCTTCTGGGCAGCTGCTTTGCGCTCTTGTTCACGCTTCTGCTGCTCGGCCTTCTGCTTGGCCTTTTTATCGGCTTCTTCTTTCTCTTTGGCCTTCTTGGCAGCCTCTTCCTGGGCGTGCTTCTTGTTGCGTTCCTTGACGCGGGCCTCCTTCTCGGCAGCCTTCTTCTGCTGCTCCTCTAGCTTCTTCTGCTCCTGGGCACGCTGCTTGTTCTTGGCAGCCTGCTGCTTGGTGGAGGTCTCCTTGTTCTCCTTGCCCTTCTTCTCGGTAGCGTTGATGGTCGCGGGTTTCTCCTTGTGGTCCACGGCATCTTTCACACTGGCCTTGGGCTTGGACTTGGAGGGGTGGTAGAGGATGTCCTTGATCGTGTAGCCCTCGTTGAAGCGGCTCAGGTCCACCTGGCCCTTATTTCCCTTGACAGCCGAGAAATAGCCCGCATCGGAGAACTGCCACATCACCCACTTCACGCCGCCGATGTTGGGTCGCTGATTGTTATATCGAGCGATGAACAGGGGGTAGTTCTCAAAGGCGATGCCCAGGTTTTCCCTGAAGAAAGTCTCGTAGGTGTAAATGATGGGTTTGCAGCCGTAATAATCCTCGATGAGCTTGCAGAACACCACCAGACTGTCGCGCAGCTGCTGCTTGTTCCACCTGTTCCTCACCTCGACGTCGATCATGGGCAACACGTCCTGCTCGTTCTTGTCGACCATCCTCCTGAAGTTCTCGAACTGTCCCCTGACGCTCGACAGGTTGGTCATGTAATGGTAACTGCCCACCCTGAAGCCGTGCTTGCGGGCATTCTTGATGTTCTCCTTGTAGTTGGCATCAACGACATCACTGCCGACTGTCGCGCGGATGTAAACATACTGGATGCTTTTGTTCTTGCGCAACTCGGCCCAGTTGATAAAGCCCTGGTGATAGGACACATCGATGCCGTTGAAGTGTTCGGTATCGGTATTGAGGATCTTCTTGGGCTGTTTGGCGGGCTGAGCGGGCTTGGTGGTCGTGTCCTGGCCCGGCTGTTTGGCGGCCTTGGGGTCGGCAGCAGGCTTGTCGTCCTTCTTGGGGGCAGCGGCGGGAGCCTTGTTGTCATTCTTGTCCTTGACGTCGCCCTTGGCGGCAGCAGCGGCAGGGGCCTTCGGGTCCTTGCTGGCAGCGGATTTATTCTTATTGTCGTTCTGTTTCTTGTCGGTGGCCTTGACTCGCGTGCGCGTGGGCTGGTTGATGTCGGACTGCTGGGGTGCAGCGACACCCACCACAGGCAGTGCAGCAAGCATGATAGCTACCAGAAAGTGAAATATTGTAGTCTTGCCTATTTTAATAAAATCCATTGCTATTGCCGTTTTCAAAGTAAAGGTGGCTGCAAAGGTAGTAAAAAGTTTTCAGTTTACATGGCCACGCTCCAGTTTTTTGGCAAAACTTTGCAAAATGGGCATTCCGGCTTTATTGGGTGATGCGTCACGCCGGTCGAGCCAGCGGTAACCAAGGTGCAAATCGATGTTTTATTCCTAAAAAAACCAAAAAATGCGCCTCGGTGCCAGTCATGTCGGCAAAAATCATTATCTTTGTTGTTTAAACAGATTATCACGCATCAACAAGAAGCTAACACATACCTGACAGATATGGCAAAAAAAAGCGGACTACAATCGTTGAAACAGGAGCGTCGTGAGTACCACGACAGGGTCATCAACTTCTATAACGAGCAGGGCGAGGCCCCGTTCAATTACAAGCAGGTATCGGCTGCCGTGGGAGCCAACACGCCCAAGCGGCGCACTCTCATCGTCGAGATCCTGGAACAGCTTGCCGCCGACGGATTCCTCATCCAGGTAGCAGCCGGCAGCTACAAGGCCGCCAACCGCTCGTCGGTTGCCGAGGGCGTTTTCATCCGCCGCAGCAACGGCAAGAACAGTGTGGACATCGCCAGCGATGACGGCCAGCCCATCATGGTTGCCGAGCGCAACTCGATGCATGCCCTGAACGGTGACCGCGTGCTGGTACACATCAGCGCCGTCCGCCATGGCATGGAGCCCGAGGCCGAGGTCGTCAAGATCCTCGAGCGCAAGGAGCAGGTCTTTGTCGGCACGCTGCAAGTGCTCAAGTACTTTGCCCAGCTGGCCACCGACAGCAAGTTCCTGGCCACCGACATCTTTATCCCGCTTGACAAGCTCAAGGGCGGCAAGACGGGCGACAAGGTGGTCGTCAAGATTGTGGAATGGCCCGAGGATGCCAACTCGCCCATCGGCGAGGTCGTTGACGTGCTGGGCGTGGCCGGCGAGAACAATGCCGAGATCCATGCCATCCTGGCCGAATTCGGATTGCCCTACAAGTACCCCGAAAACGTCACCGAGGCTGCCGAGGCCCTGGACCCCGGCATCACGCCCGAGGAGGTCGCCCGTCGCCGCGACATGCGCGGCGTGACCACGTTCACCATCGACCCGGCCGACGCCAAGGACTTTGACGACGCCCTTTCTATCCAGAAGCTGAAAAACGGCAACTGGGAAATCGGCGTCCACATCGCCGACGTGAGCCACTATGTCACTCCCGGCTCGATCATCGACAAGGAGGCCTATGAGCGCGCCACATCGGTCTATCTCGTGGACCGCACCATCCCCATGCTGCCCGAGAAGCTGTGCAACTTCATCTGCTCGCTGCGCCCCGACGAGGACAAGCTCACCCACTCGGTCATCCTGGAGATGGACGCCGAGGCCAAGGTGAAGAAATACAAGATCTGCCATACGGTCACCCGCAGCGACAGGCGGTTCTCCTATGAGGAGGCACAGCAGATCATCGAGACCGGCAAGGGCGACCTCGCCGAGGAACTGGCCGTGCTCAACGAGATGGCACAGCAGTTGAGGAAGCGCCGCTTTGAGGAAGGCGGCTCGGTATCGTTCAACCGCGAGGAGATCAAGTTTGACATCGACGAGAACGGCAAGCCCATCGCCGTCCACGTGCACGAGTCCAAGGAGGCCAACAAGCTCATCGAGGAGTTCATGCTGCTGGCCAACTGCAAGGTCGCCGAGCACATCGGCAAGGTGCCCAAGAACAAGACCGCCAAGGCCTTTGTCTATCGCATCCACGACCAGCCCGACCTGGACAAGCTGCAGAATTTTGCCGACATCGCTGCCCACTTCGGCTACAAGGTGCGCACCAAGGGCTCTGGCCGCGACATCAACAAGTCTATCAACAAGATGCTGGAGCAGGCCAAGGGCAAGCCCGAGGAGGAGATGCTGGCCATGCTGGCCATCCGCTCGATGGCCAAGGCCGTCTACAGCGCGACCAACATCGGCCACTATGGCCTGGCATTTGACTACTATACCCACTTCACCTCGCCCATCCGCCGCTATCCCGACTTGACGGTACACCGCCTGCTGGACAAGTATGCCGAGGGCGAGAAGAGCGTCGATCCCGTCAAGCTCGAGGACCAGTGCAAGCACATGAGCGCCCAGGAGCAGCTCGCCGCCAACGCCGAGCGCGCCTCGATCAAGTACAAGGAGGTCGAGTACATGGGTGACCGCCTCGGCGGCGTGTTCGCGGGCCACGTCTCGGGCGTGACCGAGTGGGGTCTGTATGTCGAGCTCGACGAGACCCATTGCGAGGGTCTGGTGGGCATCCGCGGCCTGGACGACGACTTCTATGAGTTCGACGAGAAGAACTACTGCATCCGCGGCCGTCGCCGTGGCAAGATCTATCGCCTGGGCGATCCCATCACCATCCAGGTAGCCCGCGCCGACCTGATCAAGAAGCAGCTCGACTTTGTCCTCGTCGATGACGAGAATCCGGCAAACAGCCACCGCATCGACCGGGAGCCCATCACCGAGCAGAACAGCCGCAGCACCAGCAGCCGCCTGTCGCGTGACGAGCGCAAGCGTGTGCAGTATGAGGGCGGCAGCGCGTCGCGGCGCCAGCAGCGCGGAGCACGTGGCAACAGCACCCGCCGCCAGGCCAAGGAAGCACGCGGCAACAAGTCCAACAAAACCCGCCGCTCGGGCAAGCCCCGCCGTCGCTGATGAGTGAACAAACTATCCACCGAGTGAAACTCGAGACGCTGGGCTGCAAGCTCAACTTCTCGGAGACCGCCACCATGCAATCGCTCCTGGCCGAGCACGGCATCCTGCCCGTGGGGCCTGGCGAGGAGCCTGACGTGTGCGTGGTGAACACGTGCAGCGTGACCGCACTGGCCGACAGCAAGTGCCGTCAGCACATCCGCCACCTCATCCGCCAGCACCCTGATGCACTCATGGTGGTCACGGGCTGCTATGCCCAGCTCAAGGGAAAGGAGATCGCCGCCATCGACGGTGTGGACATCGTGCTGGGCAGCGAGCACAAGGCCGAGATTGCCCAGTATGTCTCGCAGTGGTTCAAGGACAAGCAACAACAGCTGGCAGTGACGCCGTCGCTCGACATCCGCTCGTTCTCGCCCTCGTGTGACCGCGGTGACCGCACCCGCTACTGGCTCAAGGTGCAGGACGGCTGTGACTACTGGTGCAGCTACTGCACCATTCCCGCTGCCCGCGGTCGCAGCCGCAGCGGCACCATCGCCCAGCTCGCCCAGCAGGCACGCGAGGTGGCTGCCGAGGGGGGCAAGGAAATCGTCATCACGGGCGTGAACATCGGCGACTTCGGCAAGAACACGGGCGAGCACTTCCTCGACCTGCTGAAGGCCCTGGACGACATCGAGGGCATCGAGCGCTACCGCATCTCGTCGATTGAGCCCGACTTGCTGACCGATGAGATTATCGACTGGTGTGCCCGCTCACGCGCCTTCATGCCCCACTTCCACATCCCGCTGCAGAGCGGCAGTGACCCGATCCTGAAGCTCATGCGCCGACACTATGATCGCCAGCTGTTTGCCGACAAGGTGCAGCGGTGCCGCGCATTGATGCCCGACTGCTTCATCGGGGTGGACGTGATGGTGGGCACCCGCGGCGAGACGCCCGAGCTGTTTGAGGACAGCTACAACTTCATCGCGGGACTCGACGTGCAGCACCTGCACGTGTTCCCCTACAGCGAGCGTCCCGGCACGATGGCCCTGCGCATCCCCTACATCGTCACCCAGCAGGACAAGCAGCAGCGCGCCACCCGCATGATCGTCCTGAGCGACAAAAAGCAGGCCGACTTCACGCGCCGCTACCTGGGCACCGTGCGCCCGGTGCTGCTGGAGCATGGCCGCGGCAAGGGCAAGATGCACGGCTTCACCGACAATTACCTGCGCGTGAATGTCGAGCCCGACATGAGCCTTGCCAACCAGATTGTAAACGTTAAATTATTGACACTGAACGAAGACCTGAGCGTCGATGCCGAGGTCGTTGAATAAATAACAACTCATGAAGAAAGTTGCTGTCATCATCCTCAACTGGAACGGTGCCGCCCTGCTGCGCCGCTACCTGCCCACAGTGATTGCGGGCACCGATGACGCCATCGCCGACATCATCGTCGCCGACAACGGCAGCACCGACGAGAGCCTGGAGGTACTGCGGCAGGAGTTCCCCGGGGTCAAGGTGCTGGCCTTGGACAAGAATTACGGCTTTGCCGAGGGTTACAATCGGGCCATCGCCCAGACGATGTACCCCTACACGGTGCTGCTCAACAGCGACGTGCGCACGCCGCAGGGCTGGCTCAATCCCCTGCTGGACTACATGGAGACCCGCCCCGATGTGGGTGCCGTGATGCCCAAATTGCTGAAGGACAGCCCAGACGGCAAGCAAATGTTTGAATATGCCGGTGCCGCTGGCGGATACATCGACTGCCACGGCTACCCCTATTGCAGGGGGCGCATCTTTGAGTATGTCGAGGAGGACCACGGGCAGTATGACGGCGAGGTCAAGAGTGTCTTCTGGGCCAGCGGCGCGTGCCTAATGGTGCGCAGCCAGCTGTATCAGGACGTGGGCGGCCTGGACAAGGACTTCTTTGCCCACATGGAGGAGATTGACCTGTGCTGGCGCATCCGCCTGGCGGGCAATGACCTGGCGATGGTGCCGTCGAGCCATGTCTATCACCTGGGTGGCGGCAGTCTGGCCTATGGCAACCCGCGCAAGACCTACCTGAACTTTCGCAACAACCTGCTGCTCCTGCACAAGAACCTGCCCGCCGGTGAGGGCAAGCGACTGCTTTTCACGCGCCGGCTGATGGACACGTTGGCCTTCGGGATGGCTGTGGCCAAGTTCCACTTTGGTGACGCGTGGGCCATCATCCGTGCCCACCGCGACTTCCGCCGCATGCGTTCCCGCTACACTTCCCAGCCCACGGTCAACCTGCTGAGCCAGCTGCCCGAGGAGCGCGTGAACATCATCACTGCCCACTACCTGCACGGCATCAAACGCTTCACCGACCTGAAGACAGAATGAGCCGGCAAGCACCCATCACGACCTTAACAATTAAAAAACGATATAGAGCAATGAGGAAACTCGGATTTGGTTTAATGCGTCTGCCGCTGGTCAATGCCGATGACCAGACGAGCATCGACATCGAGAAGTTCAAGGAGATGGTCGATGTGTACATGGAGCGTGGCTTCACCTACTTTGACACGGCCTACCCCTATCACGGCGGTGCCAGCGAGACAGCCCTGCGCGAGGCCGTCGTCAAGCGCTATCCCCGCGAGGCGTTTACCGTGACCAGCAAGATGCCCGTGTGGGCCATCAAGGAGGAAGGCGACCTGGAGCGCATCTTCAACGAGCAGCTGGAAAAGTGCGGCGTGGACTACTTTGACTACTACTGGCTGCACGCCCTCAACCACGAGCGGGTCAAGGTGATGGAGCGCATCGACGGCTGGGGATTCATCGCCCGCAAGAAGGCCGAGGGACGCATCCGCCACATCGGCTTCTCGTTCCACGACGACTCGGTGCTGCTGGCCCAGATCCTGGAGCGCCATCCCGAGGCCGAATATGTCCAGCTGCAGATCAACTACCTGGACTGGGACAGTCCTGCCATCGAGAGCAAGACGTGCTATGACCTGTGTGCCAAGCATGGCAAGCCCGTCATCGTGATGGAGCCCGTCAAGGGCGGTTCGCTCGCCCGTGTTCCCGCTGCCGTCGAGCAGTTGTTCAAGGAATACGACCCCGATGCCAGCCCCGCCTCGTGGGCCATCCGCTACTGTGCATCGCTGCCCAATGTCTTGACCGTGCTCAGCGGCATGAGCAACATGGAGCAACTCAAGGACAACACGGCCTACATGCAGGACTTCAAGCCGCTCAACGACGAGGAGCAGGCCATCATCGCCCGGGCGACCCAGGTCATCCGCGACTCGATCGCCGTGCCCTGCACCGCGTGCCACTACTGTACCGACGGCTGCCCCCAGCAGATTGCCATCCCCGAGTACTTCAACCTGTACAATAATCTGCAACAATTCCCCGAGCAAAAGGGAAACTGCAAATTATACTACGACCTGCTGGCCAAGAACCACGGCAAGGCCAGCGAGTGTGTCGAGTGCGGCCAGTGCGAGGCCCAGTGCCCCCAGCACATCGACATCATCGACCACCTGAAGGCGGTAGCCACCGCCTTTGAGCAATAACCACGTTGAATTATGCAAATCAAATTATTGAATTTGAATAATTCAGATTGAATAATTTCGTCGGCAGTAGTACCGATTACTGCCGTTGGACCCATGAGAATGGCCGCGTAATAAC
>JAFTFA010000026.1 GCA_017449785.1 Muribaculaceae bacterium
ACAACCCGACGGGGCGCATTTCACGATGTCACAGTTCATTGAATGAACCAGAATGAAGTTTTTTATTTTCAAGTGGCTGGAATGGAAAGGTTTGTAATGTTGAAAATGAACTGTGAATGTTTGCTGGTTTCGGTAATTGTCTGTAACTTTGCATGAGATTAGAAACTGTTCAAGTACATTGATCACATATTATTTTATTATAATTTACAGACATGAGAAGAATTCTTTTTATCGCGTTAGCAATGATTGCCGCCATCGGTGGCCGGGCTCAAATCAACCAAGCATCAATCAGTGTTGTGGAGCCCGAGTTTGAGCAAGAGGCTATTCTAGTTACCAGCGAGACCGAAGGAATACCCCTGGAAGTCGAGCACTCAAAGCTGCGTGCGACGGCCAATGTCGGCATGGCGATGCTGGGCATTGCCAAGGGCAGCGAGTACTATCAGCTCGAGGGAGCCGAATCGCCGGTCACCCTGGATGCGTCGGCCTATGACAACGACATGTACATCATCATCTCATGGGAAGATAACAAGCGTAGCCCCAAGCGTTTGTTCCAGATTATTCCGTTAGAGATCCAGAAGAAGAGGCGCATCTATAATGTGGCCAAACTCACGGCGTTTAAGGGCACCGTTGCAGCCGATCAGGGCTATGTCAACTTCACGGCCGAGAAATATGGAGAGCATTCCTATCTGATCAGGATTCCCGCTGAAGAACTGCGTAAACTGCGTGACGACAACGGTGGTGAAATGAAGAAATACGGTAAGCAGTTTGTCATCCGCCTGCTCAACGCATCGACCGATAAACTGTCTGATACCGAAGATTTCCTGACCTTCGGTATCGCCAAGCCTAACAAATAATCAATCAATACAATTCATGTTCTATTTGTGAGCTCACCCTCTGGCGGTGGGCTTTTTTTGTCGGCTGTCCGGCAAACAATGAAGACGCGATAGAGACACGCCAAGGCGAAGGCCCCGCATCCGACCTCTAATGGAAATGAGGGCTCGTCGTGCGGGGCCGTGGGCGTTGTGATGTGAGAAGTCTTGAGGGCCTAATCGGCGAAGAAGGGGATTTCATCGCCCTCATCGTCCTTGATGACGAGTTTCTTGCTCTCGAGCGTAACGACCTTCATGTTTTGCATCTTGGGCATGCCATTGAGCATCATGTCCTTGAATTCTTTTTTCATGCCATCGAACTCCGGTTTCATTGTTTTGTCCATGATGGCCTTGGTCTTGGCATCCATGCCCTTGACATCGTAGTCGAATTCGACCACGGCTTTGCTACGGTTGAGGTTCATCTTCAAGTCCTTGCCGTTAAGGGTGTAGGTGCCTGGAACGGTAACGCCTCCAGCGACGCTGATGGGCACGCCGTCTTGCTTGATCTGATAGTCGGTTGCGACAAGCATTTCACAGGTACCATTTTTCTCAAAGGTCAGCGTCACGAACACTTCTCCACCGTCATCGGGGGAGAGTTTGGTGTACCATTCTTTACCTGTCAGGCTCTGAGCGTTAAGCGCCAGCACCGATGCAATCATCAGCAACAATGCTAAAACAGATTTCTTCATAATTCAGAGATATAAAATTGCCAATTGGCGATGGTTAATAAAATGAAAATCAATGTAATGCGAGCATGATACCGCTGTATCATTGCAGCGACCGCAAAAGTAGTAAAAAATCAATGCATATTATTGGTTTTGCTGTAATTTTTTGTTGCAAATTCACATAAATTCTCATGATTCTATGTAAATTTGCCGTCAATTATAGAAAAAACACGTGGAAACTATGACAAAGAAGAAAAAGTATATACTGCTGTTTTTCCTGGCTCTTGTGGCCTATGCAGCGATTTTGCCGGTTAGAGGTTATGATCTCAAGATTGCAACGGGGCTGCATTGCATCGCTTTTTTTGCCTTGACATTGTGGGCGCTATGGAAATATGACTCACAGTTGAATCCCTGGGGCATCATACTGTCGATGGTTCTGCCGTGGTTTCCCGATTTGGTGTTTCGTATCTATACGCCCGGCACGACATTGTCCTCATTGCCCGCTACCGCCTTACCCTTGCAGGCCATCCTTGCGGCTGCCATCATCAATTATAACCGCAAGCTATGGCTGATTGTGTTGTTGGGCGCAGCCATGGTTTATGGTGTGACCGAGGGGCAGCACCAGTGGTATGAATGGGCATCTTATGGAATAAACCAAGCGAGGCCTTCATGCCTTGCCACAGCCGAGGTCTTCAATGGCGAGCAAAGCGTCTCGCTGAGCGACATCAATGAGGATTATCTTGTCCTGGATGTGTGGTCATCGACTTGTGGTGCTTGCATCAATGCGTTGCCTGAGGTGCAGGCCCTGCATGACCGATACAAGGATTCCAATCGGGTCCAGGTGGCCTCCTTGTTTGTCTGCTACAAGGACGAGACCATCAAGACAGCCCTTGAAATCGTGAATAAGCGTGGATGTGACATGCCCGTGTTTGCCGTTGACAAGTCGAGTGTTATCCTCAGCGAGTGTGGCATTTCGACCTATCCCCACGTCCTCATCCTCGATAAGCAGCGCAACGTCATTTTCAATGGCAGCCTGGAATTTGCCAAGCGCAAATTGAAATCACTGGACTTGTAAAACTCGAGAGAAAGCATGATGAAAATACTATTAAAACTGATTATCGCCATCATCCTGGCCTATTCGGCCGTGATGATGCTGTTCCATGTTGTTTTCTCAACATTATCCCTGAGTTCTACTGTTGACAACAGTATTTACTTTACAGAACAGTTCATACCCAGCATCTGTGGTCTCCTGTCCATGATCTATTGCCTGTACAGGTTATTCATCAGGAAATCGCCAGAGAAGAAAGAGTGAACAGTCAGATTACTACGCAATTCCACCTGATCAGCCGCCCGTATTAATACTTTTTCCCTTGGATTTTGTCAGATTTCGACGAATTATTTCTTTGGATTTTGTCAGATTTTGCCAAATTATTTCTTTGGATAATATATTATTTATATCTTTGCACCAGTTTTTAAAGATGCGCAACTATGTATTATTCAAGACTTATCGACAAATATTTATTGGAATGGGCGTCCCGTGAGACCCATAAGCCTTTGTTGCTGCGTGGTGCCCGTCAGGTAGGGAAATCCACAGCGGTTCAACACTTGGGCGAGAGTTTTGAGAATTATGTAGAAATCAATTTTGAGAAGCAACCTTCTTTCATGGCCTTGTTTAAAGGCGTTGATTTTGATGTAAAAAAGATTGTTTCTCAGATTGCGGCAATGGCTGGAACACGCATTGTCCCAGGCAGAACACTTTTGTTTCTTGACGAGATACAAGCATGTCCCGAGGCCATTATGTCATTAAGATTCTTCAAGGAGGACTTACCAAAACTTCATGTAATCGCCGCTGGGTCTTTGTTGGAATTTGCTCTTGATGAGTTGCCTACTTTCGGTGTAGGACGCATCCATTCCATGTTCATGTACCCCATGACATTTGACGAATTCTTGATTGCCAATGGAGAACAGTTGCTCTTGGAAGCAAGAAATGACGCATCTCAATCCAATCCGTTGCCACAACCGTTATATAACAAGTTGGTAGGTATTTTGCGAACTTATATGCTCGTTGGTGGCATGCCTGAGGCTGTAAGCAGGTGGGTTGAAACCCACGATTATCTCGCCTGTCAGGAAATACAAGACGACATCACTGTAGCCTATGAAGACGATTTCCCTAAGTATCGCAAGAAGATAGATCCAATGCTGCTCAGGCGAACCATGCGGAGTGCCGCTGTGCAGGCCACAAAGAAATTTGTATATTCAGAAGTAGAAGGCAACTACAAATCAGGTGAGGTGAAGAAAGCCATTGACATGTTGGCTAAAGCAGGGATATTGATACCGGTAACCCACACCTCGGCCAATGGTATTCCCTTAGCTAGTGAGGCTGATGCTTCTTATAATAAGATGCTGCTGCTTGACTCCGGACTCATGCTCAGACTATTGAACATGACGACCGGTGATATTTCGGAACTCACGGAGCAAATTCTGACAAGTGATATTACAGATTTGGTCAATAAGGGACCAATGGCCGAAATGATTGCGGGATTGGAACTACTGCATTACCGTACGCCAAACATTCGTCATGACCTGTACTATTGGACTCGCCAAGCCAAGAATGCTCAAGCCGAGGTCGACTACATATCAAGTTATAGACAGACCGTTCTGCCTATTGAGGTGAAAGCAGGTGTACAGGGTGGCATGAAAAGCCTATGGATTTTCATGCGGGAAAAGCAACTCACAAATGCTGTCCGCTGTTCATTAGAGAACTTTGGCGCATTCGATTATGGGGACAATCAGGATGGAGGAGCCAAGCGCCACGTCTTGGTTTGTCCTTTATATGCTATTTCTCAGTTGGAGGCTCTCTTGAAAAGAATGAAGTAAGTGCGGTCGCAACAGCTGAAGAAGCAGCCGGTTGGCCTCGTTGAGCGATAACCTCGGGGCAAGGTCATCCAACTGATTCCTTTCATTAGGGACAATGAGATTGATTGTAAGACATTGTTGTCTGACGTTTTACCAAACACACGATATAATGACAATAGAAAAAAATGACAGAATGCAATATATGGCAATCAGCCAGCCCTTAAGTGCTCTATACTGATCGTTTTTATATTTAGTCTCTAGCTTCTTGTATGCTTTTTTGTCCTTTGATGTTAAAAAGAAAACACTCACTATCATCAGTGGGATATAGATTGTCTTTAAGAAGAAATCAATGGTTTCACTTGGATAAGCGCCTGTAATTGCATAACGTAATATTGAAAAAATCAGTAAAGCATTGAAAACAATACAAGTTTCCAAAACCACTGATGTGTAGCCATGATAAGTATTTCTGCCCCATGAACTGGCATTCCAGAAAACACTTGCTATTCGATAGTAAACATATTCAATGATATTTGTCATACTGCTTTAAGCAAATATAATAATAAAGGCAATGAATGAGAAAAAAGACAGAATACAATAAACAAAAACCAACCATCCTTTAATGACTCGATGCTTTTCTCCCTTATATTTCTGATCCAACAATTCATAAGTTTTATCATCGGGCCATATTCTCCATATTACAATCATACATATTATGACAATGGCAACTAAATACTTACTATAAAACAAATATGAATCATGAATAGATATATTGAATACCCAATCACAAATGAGCATTGTTATAAGAGCAATGTTGGACACAATGCATAATGACAAATAAGTCATGGCATGAACATCATAGTAGTCTTTTTCCCATTGATTGAGATTTAACAAAGCATGAGCTATACGATAATACAAGTATTGAATGATATTTGTCATTGTGATTCTCTTATGAACACGCAAAGGTACACAGAAATTCTCATTCCCGGTTCAAACCTATCTAATTTCTAACCTCTTACCTTCGAGAACAAAAACCAGCAGGAATACAAGGATTTTTTCAAGTTGTTTCTGTTGTATTGATGTTGTTAGGGTTGTTTGACAACGGGAGTGAGGGTGAAGGTGAAGGTGCGGTTGATGGCGGGGAGGCGGTAGGCGTCCAGCGGACGGGCGCCCCAGCTGTCGATGCCGCCCACGCCGCAGTGCTCACTGTCGATGGTGAGGACGGTGTAGGGCGATTCCTCCAAATCGGCCGGGTGGCGCTGGTGCTTCTCGTCGCCCTCGTCAAGCGTGGCGATGTCGTAGTGCAGTGCGCTGGCATAGAAGGGCTTGTCGGCGGTAATCTTGAGGCCGTTGCCCTCGGTGTCGGTCTGTCGCCACCAGCGGATGTCACCCTTGGTGCCCGTCTCTTGCGGGCGGATGTAGGGGTAGAACTGCTCATCGGCCGTCTGGCGGTAGATGCCCAGGCGCTGGCTGTAGCGGCGGTCGGCATAGTTCTCGATGGGGCCGCGGCCATAGAAGTGGCTTACCTCCATCACTCGGGGCATCTCCATCACCATGCCGTAGCGCAGCATCTCGGGCACATCGCGAGTTGTATCGTTGAAGGCGATGCCCTGGGTCACGCACATCGCGCCGCCACGGTGTATCTCGTAGGTGAGCGTGAGTGTCGCGTCCACGTCGGGCAGGTCATAGGTAGCCCTGACGATCGTCTGCGACTCGCTCGATGCCTTCCTATCGACGGCCATTGAGGTGAGTTCTATCACGGGATTGCGCCACACCTTGAGTTTCTGCTGCAGCCCGGCACCCATGTCGTTGTCGGTCACCGCGCGCCAGAAGTTAGGCCTCAGCGAGCCTCCCTCACACAGCATGGAAATGCCGCCCGCGATATACCTGCTGATGAAGCCCGTTCTGCCGCTGAAGGTGATTTCCACACCCTCGCCCGTGACCGTGAGTGAGCCTCCATCATGGCGCCTGAAAGAAAATGTTGCCTTGTCACGGGGCAATTCAGCCGCGTGATGCACTGGCTCGACGACGGGCAATTGGGCGTAGGCGATGCGCTGGCCGGCCTCCATCAGCGGCTCGGCCTCCTTGAGCATGAAATCGACGTTGAGCAGCACCTCGTGACCCGGCTCGAGGGCGGCAAGGGTACCCTCGATGGGCAGGTGCAGCACTTGGCGACCCTGGGGAGCAACGTTGAGGTCGTTTTCCTCGCCGTTGAGCATGGGCTCGCCATCGACGAGCAGTTGCCAGCGCATCTTCACATTGCTCAGGTCGCGGAAGAAGAACTCGTTTCTCACCGCAATGTCACCGTGACGCACATCCACGTCCTGGGCCCAGACGTTCTGATAATAATAGGCCGTCTCATAGGCGTGCGGGTTCCACACGCGGTCTGGGCTCACGAGGCCGTTGCAGTTGAAGTTGTTGTCGCTGGGGTCGTGGGTATTGTAGTCACCGCCATAGGAGAAATACTCCTTGCCGTTGTCAGTCTTGACGCGCAGACCTTGATCAACAAAGTCCCACACAAATCCGCCCTGGAACTTGGGCAGACGGCGCACGGCGTCCCAGTATTCCATCAAGCCGCCGCCCGAGTTGCCCATCGTGTGGTTGTACTCGCACAGGATGAGCGGCTTCGAGCTCTCGGGCTTGCTGGCATAGCGCTCGCACCACTCGGGCGAGGCATACATCGGGCACATCAGGTCGGTGTTCTCGCCGCCCTGGGCACGCTCCCAGTGGATGGGGCGCGAGGGGTCAACCGAGCGTATCCAGTCGCGTGCGGCGGTGAAGTTGGGGCCGTCACACGTCTCGTTGCCCAGCGACCACACGATGACGCTGGGATGGTTGAACTGCACGCTCACGTTGTGCTGGTTGCGCTCCAGAATCTGCCGGGCGAACTCGGGCCGATAGGTGGGGGCGGTGTTGGGGTCGTAGTGGAAGCCGTGGCCCTCCTGGTTGGCCTCGGCGATGACATAGAGGCCATACTCGTCACACAGGTCGTACCACTGCGGGTCGTCGGGGTAGTGGCAGGTGCGCACGGCGTTGATGTTCATGCGTTTCATCTCCTTGATGTCGGCAATCATGCGCTCACGCGACACGACGTAGCCGCCATCGGGGTCCATCTCGTGGCGGTTGGCGCCCTTGATGTAGATGGCCTTGCCGTTGACCAGTAGTTGGCCGTCCTTGATTTCTACGCGTCGGAAACCCACACGGAGGCTCACAGTCTCGGGCTTCGCCTTTTTGTCGGCAGGGGTAAACGTGGCAACAAGGCTGTAGAGATTAGGCACCTCGGCGGTCCACTTCTCGACGTTGGGGATGATCCAGCGGTTCTCGCCAGCAGGTGTCAAGATGACCTCTTGGCTGCCCCATTCCAGGCGGTAGCTCATCGTTCCCTTGCCCGTGACGACTGGATTGATCATCAGGACGCCGTCTTGCATGTCGTCGGTGAGCGTCGCCGTCACGCGCAGGTCATCGATGTGGTAATTCTTGTCACGGCAGTAGAGGTAACTTGACCGTGCCACGCCCGACAGACGCCAGAAGTCCTGGTCCTCGCTGTAGGTGCCGTCACACCAGCGCATCACCTGGAACGCCAGCAGGTTGTCGCCCTCGCGGACGAAGGGCGTGATGTCAAATTCGGCTGCCGTCTTGCTGTCCTCGGCATAGCCGGCGAACTGGCCATTGACCCACAGGCTGATGTTGCTGGTCACACTCCCGAAGTGGGCAATCACCTGCTTGCCCTTCCAGTCGGCGGGCAGGGTGATGTGGCGGCGATAAGAGCCCACATGGTTGTCCACCGTGGGCACGCGGGGCGGGTCGTTCTCCCAGTTGCCGCGCCACGGGAAACCGATGTTGACATACACCGGGTCGCCATAGCCATTCAATTCCCACATCCCCGGCACGGGCATCGTGCCCCATGCGCTATCGTCCAGGTCGGGGCGGTAGAAGTCGGTGGGGCGCTCGTCCAGGTTGGCCACCCAGTTGAATTTCCAGTCGCCGTCGAGCGACAGGCAGCGGCTCATCGGCCCCGCATCCTTGTCATGGGCAAAAAACGACGTGTGTACCGGCAAGCGGTTGATCTCGTTGACTTGCAGGTCCATCCATGGTTCACCAGCGGGCTGTGCATTGCACCACAGGGCCAGCGTCAGGCATGCTATAGTGAGAATTGAATGTTTCATGATGAGTTTATTCGTTAGGAGTTGCGTAAGTATTCTTCGGCGCGGGCGAGGTCGTCGGGCGTGTCGATGCCGATGGTCGCCGTGGTGGTGATGCCGGCCTTGATGGTATAACCGTTCTCGAGCCAGCGCAGCTGCTCCAGCGACTCGGCCAGCTCCAGCGGTGACTGCGGCAGGCGGGTGATTGCGGCCAGCACGGTAGCGCGATATGCATACATGCCCACGTGGGTGTAATACTGTGTCAGGCTTGGCCACTCGTCACGCTCATGGCCGCGCACATAGGGGATCACCGAGCGCGAGAAGTAGCGGGCCCGCATCTGGCTGTCGAGCACCACCTTGGGCGAGTTGGGGTTCTCCAGTTCGCTGTAGGGGCGGCAGGGGTCAAACGGGCGCACGAGGGTGGCGATGTCGGTTCCCTCGTCGTCAAAGCAGGCCATGATGGCCCTTAACTGGTCGGGCTGGATAAACGGCTCGTCGCCCTGGATGTTGATGATGACATCTTCCTGACCGCCGTTCTTGAGGTAGGCTTCCTGGCAGCGGTCGGTGCCGCTGCGGTGCTCGGTGCTCGTCATCACCGCCTTGCCGCCAAAGGCTTCCACCGCCGCCATGATGCGGTCATCGTCGGTAGCGACCACCACGCTGTCCAGCACCTTGCTCACCTGGGTATATACCCGCTCGATCATCGTCTTGCCGCCCAGCATCGCCAGCGGCTTGCCCGGGAACCGCGTCGAGGCAAACCTCGCCGGGATAATCCCGATAAAACTCAATTTCTGATTCATATTATGTTAGTTCTTATTAAATACCTCAAGTTTGTTACAGATAAACCTTCTACATGAGGCATCTCATTCTTTAAGTCTTTGCTCAATTGTTCAATAACAGACTCCCCCACCGCTCTTCTATTCTCATTTCCACAATGTCTCGGCCTAACATCCAGTTAAACTTCAACTGTTCTGAATTTACCTTGATAGCAGCCTTGATTTGGCTATATCGATAACGTTTAACAAGTTCTTTCACCCACTGGATGTAGTCTTTATCTATTATGGTGATGTTCTTGCTCATATTGGTCATATTAGTCAAATCACTCAATTAACTGTTGTTGGCCAGATATTTAATTGGCCGATGTTGCCAGACAAGACCACCCCACCATAAAAACAATTATCAAACCCTTTGTTTTCTCTCGTTAACAAGTCTGTCCCCTTTTTGAATATGTTATTCTTTACTGTCAATTGCTTCTCAAAGATGCAATCAAAGAAACTGAAGAAACCATGAAAGACATTATCCGATATTATCATTTCATCATTATTGTGACCACCCATCTGATAATCAATATCAGACATGACGATATTTCCCGTGAACATCAACCCTTCACCAAATACAGTTGAATGAATACCCAGTTTATCTATAATGCAATTACAGATGGTCACTCGACCCGAAAATCTAACAGCGGTCACATCAAGTTCATGAATAAGGCAATGCTCAAGCGTCATGCCCTCGCTTTCACCATCATGCCCATCAACTGTAAACTCATCGATACGCTTAATAATTTGATTCTTTATTTCTATCATATTGAGAAAATTAGTAGCCCCAGTTCTCGCCGATGAGGATGACGGTGTGGCGATGGGCCGGGAAACTGTTGCGGGTGAAGTGGATGTAGTTGCAGATGCATTGCGGCGAGTTGCAGTTGTGGCACACGCCGTCGATCTTGCAGGGCGTGTCGCAGCCCAGGCGGGCGGTGTTGATGGGGGCGGCCACGTTGCGGGCGCGCTCAAGGGCAGACTCCACGCTGGCAGTCACCTTGTTCAGTCCGATGATGTGGATGACATTGTGAGGCCCCCAGGTGATAGCAGCGACGCGGTTGCCACGCCCGTCGATATTGACGATGACACCATCCTGGGTGATGGCGTTGGCACTGGTGAGGAAGTAGTCGGCATCCATCGCGTCGAGGTAGCACTGGCGCGTCTGCTCGGGTGTCTCGGCCTTGTCACGGTCGATGACCTTGTAGTCACCGCTGTCGATGAGGGCACGGGTGAGGCCCATCTCGCGGATGGTCTGTGAGCCGCCCCAGGTGACGCTGCTGCCGGCGGGCATCAGTGATTTTACAAGTGCAATGGCCTCGGTGGCCGTGGCACAGTAGTGGGCGTTGAAGTTGCGGCGCACCAGGTGCTTGATGATGCGGGTGGCCAGCAGTTCGTTATGGATTTCGATAGGAGTCATATTCAGTTAATAGTTAATAGTGAATAGTTAATAGTTGGTTTAGAACAAGTCGATGAGCTTGAGGGAGCCCCAGATGAGGACGGCGTAGCGCAACAGCTTGCCGATGGTCATCGTCAGCAGGACAATCCAGACGTTGGAGCGAACGTAGCCCAGCGCGACGCTGATGGCGGTGCCCAGCATGGGGATGAAGGCAAAGAAGCCCATCCACGCACCGCGGTTGTGCATGAAGTGCAACGCGCGGTTGAGTTTTTTCTCGCTCACGTGGGCATATTTCTCGATCCACTCGATTTTTCCCAGGTGCCCCAGCCAGTAGCAGGTCATACCGCCGCTCACGTTTCCCGCCAGTGCAACAAACAAGCAGGTGACAGGATCCATGTGCAACGGCCCCACGCAGGCGATGACTAGCGCTTCACTACTGAAGGGGACAATGCTCCCCGCCATGAAGGACCCTAAAAACAATCCGAAGAAGCCCCACTGGGTGAAGAATTGGATGAGAGTATCGAGCATTTAGTCACTGAGTTTTAAGTTGTTGGTTTTAAGTTGTTAGTTTTTAGTTTTAAGTTTTAAGTTGTTAGTACTTAGTTATTTAAAAATCAGTTGGGTGAAGATGACCAGGTAGTCGCGCCAGTTGGCCCACTCGTGGCCGGCGCCGCTCTCGTGATAGGTGTAGCGCAGGCGGTTCTTGTCGAGCAGTTCCCTGAACTTGACATTGTCCTTGTAGAGGAAATCGTCCTTGCCGATTCCCATCCAGTAGAGTTTGGGCCGCTGCTTGAACTGGGAGATGAGTTTGGCCTCCAGGTCGTCATAGATGGGACACTTGCCCTGGTCCATGCGGGTGATGGCGGGAGAGAACAAGCCGACGTAGGCAAAGTCGTCGGGCTGGTTGGCACTGATGTACAGCGAGTGGTAACCGCCCATCGACAGGCCAGCGATGGCGCGGTAACGCTTGGCGGCGCGGGTGCGGTAGTTGGTGTCCACCCACTTCATGATGTCGTTGAACGACTGCTCGAAGGTGCCGTCCATCCAGTGCTGGTGGGCAAAGGTGGGCTGCACGTTGTTGTCGGGTGTCATCCCCGATGCTGCTTGCTCGTCGATGTTGCCATTGGGCATGACGACGATCATCGGCTCGGCCTTGCCGCTGGCGATGAGGTTGTCCAGCACCTGGGCGGTGCGGCCCTGTTCCAGCCAGACGGTCTCGTCACCTCCCGAGCCATGGAGCAGATAGAACACCGGGTAACGCTGGCGGCTCTCCTCATATCCCGCTGGCAGATAGACCATCATGCGGCGCTTCATGCCCAGGGTGGGGGAGTCATACCACACGGCGCGGACCTCGCCGTGGGGCACGTCGTGCACTGCCATGGGGCTGTCGCCCTGTGGATCGAGGACAAAGGTGTTCATCACGTTCTTGACGTCGCGCAGCACGTGGGCATTCTCGTTGTCGAGCACCTTGATTCCATCAACGATGTAGTGATACATGTACAGGTCGGGCTCCAAGCCGTGCAGGGTGATGCTCCAGGAGTCACTCCCCGTGTGCCGCATCAGCGTGTCCATGCGGGTGTCGATGACCAGTCGCACGGTGTCGGCTGCGGGAGCCTTGAGTTTAAATGTCACCGATCCATCCTTGGCGATTTCGGGACTGTTGACGGGCGGGGCCATCAGGCCGCGCTGGGCGGTCATGGTGAAGCCCACAGCCACCAATGCAATAGCAAGCAGGAAATGTCTTTTCATCTGAGTGTAGTCTGTTTAAAGTAAAAGTTGTGCAAATATACTGAATTTTGGGCGCAATGCAATAGAAAGGCTGCCATTTTTTATTCCCTCATGCGGCCCTTGACGCGTTCCCAGGCATGGGAGCCGAACAGGAAGCAATCGTGCATCGAGTCCAGCATCACCGTGAAGCGGCTCATGGGGATGGTAAAACTCAGTTCGTTCTTGCCTACCCACGGGCGCACCGACGGGTCAAAAAGGCCCAGGAAACAACGGTGCCCGCGGCGTGCATTCTCGACAACGGTCATTGACACGACCGTGCTGCACCCTGAGCCGAAGCGTGCAACGACGGCATCGGGCTCGTTGGTGTCATAGAAGGCCCATCCGCACAGGCCCGCCAACTCGTCGGGCGTGGCATAGAACATCACGCCCTCAAACCCCTCCAGCGACTCGGCCTGGTCTATCCTGACGAAGTTGAGGTAAGGCTTGGTGGCGCGAGGCATTTCCAGGCTCGTGACATAGTCGGCGACCATCTGGGGCGTGCGCTTGTACTTCTCGGTCAGCGAGACGAAGTTGGGCACCCGCTCGGGCATGTCGCTGAAGCCCGTGTACAGTTTGCCGCCACCGCAGCCGATGACCTCGGCACTCAGGCTCACCGGCGTGCCCTCGCGTGCCGCCTGCAACCCCTTGAAAAAGCACCCTCCAATCTTTGCCGTCCCGGCCACAGCCACATCACTATACCCGAACAACAACGGTAACTGCGCCCTCTCCCCGAACGCCTCCCGATAACTCTTGATAAACTCCTTTATCTCCATAACTCTCAATATTTTATATTTTCTTGCAAATTTAGGTAATGTTTGCCATACTTTCATTCATCATCCACAAGAAAAGAATTCTAACAACGATCATTTACATCAATGGGATGGTAGCCGTCCAGCAGTGCTTTACTATCGATGCCCATGTTTTCGGCCGTCAGGCTGAGTGCTACTAGTTCCGGATCGCTGAACTTCGGGACCACACTAGGTCGAGGCCGATTGCCGAGTTGATTCACGAGATTTCTTGAAAAACTCTTGCAGATATCAAGGATTTTGATGTAATTTTGCGCACAAGTTGTGATTACGTTGATTTGAATATAACTTTTAAACCACTGTAAACTACTAAAAAAATAACGATATAAGCAACTTTTTGAACGCCCTGTTATTAACTTTTTATTCCGGCCAATAACTGACCATTAATCAATCATCTAATGAAACATGCTTATCTATCCTTATTGACCTTGGCCATCATCGCTCTGATGGGCGCATGCGGTCACCATGCTGACGAGCCCACTCCTGATCAGCCCAATATCGTGCCCGTTGACCCATACATCACCTGGCAGGAAGACACGCCCATGTGCAGAAGTACTCATGGTAATATCTCATTCCTCACCCCACCCGAAGTCGCACCTATTGAGGGATTGACAGTAGAGAACTTTCCCGTCATTGACGGTTCAGACTCAACCCAGCCACTCAGGACGCTCCTTGCCGTGACTCTCACGCTTGGATACCGATGCGTGTGGATTCCTTGGGTCACCGACGGTTCCATGCGACTGAGTGTCAGCTATAGTGTCTTGAACGAAGAACAGATCGCACAATTCCGAGTTCTTCATGAAAAGCTGAAAATCAACAACACCCATCCGTCATACGAAAACCTGATTGACGGCACGGTTGATTTGATCATCTGCGCCCGAGAGAGTTCCGAGGATGAAATTAACTATGCCAAGGAGAAAGGCGTCACCCTCATCGAGAAGCCCATCGGCCTGGACTCGTTCGCATTCTTGCTCAACCGCAAGAACAGCGTCTCCAATCTCTCGCATGAGCAGATTGTCGCAATCTATAGCGGCCAGATTACCAATTGGAGCCAAGTGGGGGGCACCGACACGACAATCGTCGCCTATACACGCAACCGCAACTCAGGCAGTCAAGAAAAAATGGAAAAACTTGTCATGCAAGGCGTGCCCATGGTCGATAACCCCGAGCTGCGCGGCGGTTCAATGATGTGGCCGTATTTTAGCATCATGGCTCAACCCTACGGCATCGCCTACTCGCCCTATTACTATTACTTGAACATGTCTGACTCCTATACCCAGGTCAGGGCAATATGTGTCAACGGTGTGCCGCCCACTCGGCAATACATCCGCAATCGCCAGTACCCCTATGTATCCGAGATCTTCGCCTGCATCCGCAGCGACGAGCCCGCTGACAGCTACGCCCACAAAGTCTTTGACTACCTCACCACCACCGACGGCAAAAGAATCATCGAAGCCTCAGGGTACGTCTCCAACTAATGGGTAAAACAGGGACGGTTCTCATGATGTAATCCTTTGAGATATAGCAAGAATGCACGGGTCGGATGGCTCGTGCATTCTTGTGGTGAAAGGGAGGAAGATGGGCTTGCTGTCTGGTCTAGATCCAGCCCATGGAGTGGTAGAGGAAGGCGATGAGGTAGCCGGCGATGCAGGCGATGACGGTGTGGACCATGCCGGGCATCATGAACGAGTGGTTCAACAGGTACTTGCCGATGACGGTGGTGCCGGTGCGGTCGAAGTTGACCGTGGCGATGTCAGAGGGATAGTTGGGGATGAAGAAGTAGCCATAGACCGATGGCAACACGCCCAGCAGAACCCATCCGTCGATGCCGAGTCCATAGGCCAGAGGCAGCATCGAGACGACCACGGCTCCCTGTGAGTTGACCAGAACCGAGACCAGGAAGAAGGCAAATGCGATCGACCAGGGGTATTTCTCGACCATGCCGGCCAGCATCTGCTGGATTTCGCCCAGGTAGTTGGCGAAGTAGGTGTCGGCGAGCCAAGCGATGCCGTAGATGGCAACGACGGCCACCATGCCGCTCTGCCACACGGGACCGGCGATGGCCTTCTTGGGTGACGCCTTGCAGAAGATAATCATCAACGCCGCGGCGGTGATCATGACGATCTGGATGACGAGGTTCATCTTGAGTGGCGTGAGATTGACCTTGGTCAAGCCTTCGACTGCAATGCCCAGCTTGGCCAGCTGGTCGGCGGTGATTGTCACGCGGGAGCCGATGAGTTCGATGGTCGCGTCGCCGTCGATGGCCTTGATCGTGTCATAGGCCGGCAGCAGGTCCTGGAAGATGGCGAAGAACACGATCACCAGCAGGGCTCCGAAGAAGATATAGACGGCGCGCTTGCTCTCGGGAGCAATCTTCTTGTCGAGGGTGGTGGCGCTGCTGCCGTAGATGTACTCGCGCTGGGCGGGGTCGGCAATCTTCTTCTGGAACTCGGGGTCCTTGTCGAGGTCCTTGCCGCGCTTGTAGGAGGCCAGCGAGGCGATGAAAATGCCCAGCAGGCAGGCGGGGATGGTCACCATCAGCACCTGGGGGATAGAGATGTTATAGCCGTTGGTGCCGCTGATGGTGATAAAGGCCACGATAGCAGCCGCGATGGGCGAGCAGGTGATACCGATCTGGGATGCGATGCTGGCGATGCCGCAGGGACGCTCGGGGCGTATGCCCTTCTTGATGGCGATGTCACAGATGATGGGCATCAGCGTATAGACCACATGGCCGGTGCCGACGAGCACCGTGAGGACGAAGGTGGCCAGCGGGGCCAGGAAGGTGATGCGGTCGGGATGCTTGCGCAGCAATTTCTCGGCCAGCTGGATGAGCCAGTCCATGCCGCCCGAGGCCTGCATGATGCCGGCGCAGGTGACGGCTGCAATGATGATGTAGATGACATCGGTGGGAGGAGTGCCGGGTTTCATGCCGAAGCCAAACACGAGGATGGCCAGGCCGATGCCCGAGATAGCTCCCAGTGCCAGACTGCCGTATCGGGAGCCCAGCCACAACGCTGCAAGCACGATGCAGAGCTGTAAAATCATGATAACTGACATATTGGTTAGTTTTAAGTTTTAAGTTGTTAGTTGTTAGTTTTAAAGTTGTATCTGGTGGAGGTCAATAGCGGATGGAGAGTTGCACGAACACGCTGCTGTAATCGGGATCGGCCAGAGCGCGGTCGTGGGTGAGACAATATTCGGTCTGGACTTCCAGATACTTGCAGAAGCGGTAGTTCAGTCCCACCTCGTAGTTTGTCTTGGCGGCTACCGACGAGGCGGTGGGGCGGTAGAGGTCATAGCGGGCCTTAGCCATCAGTTTGTCTTTGATGACAGGCACGATGGCCAGTGCATACACACCGTCGGCCTTGTCGTTGGCCACCTCATTGCCGTTCTTGTCGGTGTAGGTCTTGATGTCGGCATCGTTGCCGTCGGCCGACTTCTGATAGGTCGTGGCGAAGCCGCGTCCCGTCGAGTGGATATACTCGGCGCGCAGCTGCAGGTCGCCCTTCTTGTACTCGGCACTCAGGGCATAGCGGTGCTGGCGCAGGCTCACGGTGTGGCCGAGGGCCTTGCGGGCATAGGATCCCTCCCAGCCGAAGGCACCGATGCGCATGCCCTGGATGGGCATGACCCAAGCGCCGCCGATGATGTCCTTCCTCTCGTCCACGTCCTTGACGTTGATACCCTGGCCATTGAACACGCCCACCTGGTAGTGGATCAGGTTGCGGCCACTACGGTTCTTGAGGAAGTCGCCCTGGAACTGCAGACCGATGTCGCGGCCATTGCTGGCGTGCATGCCTGTGCGGTCGTTGAAGCCAGCCAGCCGGCTCACGGGCTGGGAGTAGCTCATGAATCCCTGGTCGATGGGGTTCATCGGGTTCTCGTAGGTGAACGGTCGCTTGAACTGGCCCAGCTTGACGCGGAAGAAGTCCAGCCGCTGCCACTCCACGAAGTAGTCCACAAGCCTGGGGCTGCTGCCCATCGTGGCGGTGTTGCCGTTGATCTGGCCCTGGATCTTGTAGTAGAAGTCATTGAGGATGCGCCCCTCGATCGAGGCCCTGACGAGCTTGATGTCAAACGAGTTGCTGTTATTCCCGTCCTGGAATGTGGCCTGATAAGTCGCCATGGCAAAGCCGCTGAACTTGGGCTTGGTGAAGATCGCGTTATTGCCGTCGCCCTGGGCCGCCATTGCCGTGAACAGTAATATCGACCCTATCAGGGTCAGTAGTAGTCGTCTTGTCATGTCTGTATTGTTCAAGAGGTTAATGATATATTGAAAAACGCAAAATTACAATAAATCATTCAATATCAGGCCAAGCAGTGCGTGTTTTTTTGTGTTGAAAAGTGATGTGCATTTATGGAAAAATAGCCTGGCGATGCAAGATGCCAGGCTATTTTCTAGGGTGAAATGGTTCTTGTGAGAGTGTTTACTTCACGAGAATCTTGCGTACCGAGCCATCGCTGTAACGGATGATGTTCACACCAGGCTGCGGCTGGGAGAGCTGGCGGCCCTGGATGTCATAGATGCGGCAATCGACAGGCATTACCGACATGATCTCGTCGATGGCAGTGGGCGTGACGTTGACCGCATTGCTGGGCAGGCTCTCGCCCTGCTCATAGACGGCGCTCACGCAGTAGCTGGCATCGCTCTCGCCCAGGGCGCAAGTGTAGCTCGTCTCGGGAGCGGGAACAAAGGCGATGAACTCGCCGTTGCAATACACGTTGTAACCGGTGAGAGTGCGGGGCAGCTCGTCGGTGGCAGCGGGAGCATAGTTGAAATCGTCGATCATCAGCATCACGCTGCGGCGGATGCAGCGCACGGCGAAGTAACGGGTGCCCTCGGGCACGTCAAAGGTGTATTCTCTCCAACCTTCGTTGACGTAGATGCGCTCCTCGCTGTTGAGCTTGGTGAAGCTGTCGTGATGGCTGTCGGTGCTGGAGGTATAGACGTTGATCCACTCCGAGTCAAAGGTGGCAGCCTTGGCCCAGAACTTGATGGTCTGGGCGCGTCCGTCCAGGCGCGGGGTGATCAGCCAGTCATCGTTCTCATAGGGGTAATCGACGCTGGGGGCAGCCATGTACTGCTCGCCGCTGTGGGGAGCAAAGGCGCCGTCCATGTTACCCTCTACCCACGTCTGGCTCTCGGTGGTGTTGAACACCTGGAAGGCCATCGGGGCACCCTGGTTCTCATAGGCCACAGGGATGCGCGGGGTGACGAGCGTGGTGGCGCCGTCGCCGTCATACATCGTCCAGTCGCCCACACCATCGATGTCAAACGAGCGGTAGGACTCAAAGTCATCGGTCACATAGTACATCTCTCCCTGGGCCGGCTCTACCGACTGGCATGCCTCCCACATCAAGGTCACGTTGCCGTCGCTGGTCGTGGCCGACAGATACTCGGGAGCGGGCAGCTCGTTGGGGCGAACCGATGTCGTGATGGTGGCGCTGACGTTGTTGGCGGGCATCATGTCATCGTTCCAGACAACCTCGATGTGCCAGTCGATGCCCTCCAGTTCGGCATCGGCAGCCGTGGCGGCATAGGTAGCAGTTCCGGTCGTGGATGTTCCGGCAGCAAGGGTCTGGTCGGCAATCGTCTGATAGAGCTCGCCGTCCCTGTAGATGTTGACCGTGTAGCCCTGGGCATCCTGTGAACCGCGGTTCATGATGTCATACTTCATCACCAGTTCCTCGCCGATGTTCACGCGCTTGGGATCGATGGTGAAGGCGGTCACTGCCAGGTCGCTTGCCACGCTGGCCTCGCCGATGCGGATGTTGTCCACATACAGGTCACGACGGGCCCCCATCTGGTCGCTCAAGGCCGAGGCCAACAGACCGATGTTGGCAAAGTTGGCATCAGCATTCTTGGGCAGAATCACTTCACATTCTACCCACTGGTCGGTCATCTCGTTGAGGAAGAACTGGGCATTTTCCACATCCTGCCACTGGCCGCCGTCATAGGATACCTGCACCTGGATGTTGTCGTCAATCTCGCCGTCCCACTCGGGGTCATACCACTGGCTGCGGCCATAGTGGAACATGAACTTCATCGTGGGCACACTCACGCTGTTGAGGTTGAGCATGGGCGAAACCAGGCGGCTCTGTGTGCCATAGTCGGCATACTGGCTCTCGGCCACGAGGAATCCGCCGTCATAGTCGGGAGCCTCGATGAGCGGTTCGCCTGTCCAGTCGTCATAGATGTCGCCCGTGGCATAGAAGTCAAAATCATTGACCTCGCCGTCCTGGGTCCAGTTCTCCTGCTCGCCCCAGGCAAACGAAGCCTTGTAGGGCAGGTCGAGGGGCTTGCCAGTAACGACGCTGTTGGTCTGGGCCGACTCACCCTGCTGGCCGTTATAGAGCGGCGTGATGGTGTAGCTGGCATTGACCTGTCCCTGGGTGACGGGAATGATGTCGGTGTAGGTCGTCTCGGCGATGCCCTCGGCAACCACGCCGCTGGACTCGCTGACGCGTTCAACGCGATAGGTCACAGCGCCAAAGTCCACATAGCCGCCGTTGACCGAAGTGGTGGGAGCATCCCACGTCACCGTGATGCTCATGTCATTGTTGAGCCTGGCAATCGCGTTGGTGGGGACAACGGGCATGTCTTGACCGACAAACGCCGTCACCTCGACAGCGCTGCCCTCTCCAGCCTGGTTGCGGGCCACGATGCGATAGGTGTTGAAACCGTTCTCCACCTCGGCATCATGATAGGTCAAAGCCTCGCCAGGAGCGGGATTCTCAAAGGTCTTTTCCAGCACATTGCCGACATACACGTCGATGGCAGTGATCTCGTCCAGAGCCTCGCCGGCAGCCGTCACCGTGGGAGCGGTGAACGCCAGCGTGGCCTGGGTGGCACCCATAGCGGCGGGCGTGAGCACGGCATCGGTTACCTCGGCGGGAACACCCTTGGGGGCCTTCTCGATGAGCTTGACGTTGTCAATCTCGACGCGATGCTGCTCGGGGTCGCTGTAGGCATAGAAGGCCAGGCGGTACTTGCCGCTGGTGGCGGCATAGACCTTGACCGTCTTGTTGCCCGAGTCGTCACGCACGACGCCGGGATAATCGGCCAGCACCTGGGTGAACGAGGCCGGGTCGGTGCTGGTGCCCAGCAGGACGCGCAGGTTCTCGGTCTTGGACAGCACGCCCATATAGAACGTGAGTTCATACACATTGTCGGCATTCAGTTCAAACTCGGGTGAGATGTAGTAGTCATCACCCGGCAGTCCCGTCTGGTAGTCGAGCATGTAGGCCGCCATGCCGTTGAGGTATTCCCAAGTGCGGCCGCCATTCTGGTCCACAATGGTCCAGGACTCAAACGCTTCCTGCGTGTCGAAGGCTTCTTCGAGCACGACATCACCGGGGCTTGCCCATGCCGTGGCAGAGGCAAATGCCGCCAGCCCTACAAAGAGGGCCCTAAAAGAATGGAGCAATCTTTTTTTCATAAAAAAACGTGTTTTGATAATGTTGATTAAATATAAATAAGGACTCAAAGTGCTGCAAAAATATGAAAAAATGCTGGTTTTGTCAGTATTTTTCAACAAGAAAGCAAGTAATAGTCATCAAAACTCTATCGAAAACGATAGTGCTTCTTGCCTTTGTCACCGAGATTTCCTATTTTTGCAGTCTGTAATCAATCAATCAGCATGACTAAGATGATGAAAACCAGACAATTCCTGCAGTGCATGGCGGCACTCTTGCTTGCCATGGCGACTTGTCTGCCCATTAATGCCCAGTATGGCGGCCGCGGCGACAAGCGTTATCATGACCGCTTCTCCCGCACCAGTTCCTATGGTGACGTGGTGGAGATACGCCTGACCGAGCCCGGAACGCTGGAGCAGAAGATGCCCCAGGACATGATCAACCGTGTACGCCTGCTGCACGTCGAGGGCCCGATGAACAACAAGGACTTCAAGTTTATCAAGAAGTTGTGCGACCGCTCGCGTTGTGTCGATGGCCGTGACAAGTCGATAGACAATTACCTTGACCTGGAGCTGGAGCGGGCACGCATCATGAGCTCGGGCACGGGCGGCCTGCTGAGCAGCGGTGGCGAGCGTGACGTGCTGGACGACGCACTGGCCTATTGCAGCCACCTGCGGTCCATCGTGCTGCCCGAGCGCCTCAAGCGCATCGGCAACAATGCGCTGCACGGTTGCAGCCAGCTGGAGGACGTGATCATGCCTCCCGGCGTTCGCGCGCTGGGCAGCAGGGCGTTCTCGGGATGCTACCGGCTGGAATACATTACCTTGCCCGATGGCTTGCAGACCATCGGCGACGAGTGCTTCGAGGGCTGTGAGCACCTGCGCAGCGTCACCATTCCGCGCACCGTGACCGAGATCGGCGAGAGGGCCTTCAGCGGCGCGGGCGTGCAGCGAGTGCTCCTTCCTGCCGGCCTGCTCACGCTGGGGGCGGGCGCCTTTGACAAGACACCGCTCACCGTGCTGGACCTGCCGGCCCAGACCCGGGTGGGCAACGACTACCTGGGCTACATGTCCAAGTTGCAGGAAATCAATGTCGAGAACGGCAGCCGTTACTACACCTGCGAGGACGGCGCCCTCTATGACAACACGGGCCGCGTGCTGCTGCTCTATCCCGCGGGCCGTGACGGCATCGCCATGGTACCCGATGAGGTAGAGGTGATAGGTGACCGGGCGTTTAATGGCAGCGCGACCACGGGGATTGACCTGCCCGCCTCGTTGCGCACGGTGGGGCATCGTGCCTTTGCAGGCAGCAGGATAGAGTCGGTTGTCCTTCCGCCCAGCGTCAAGACAGTGGGCGAGTCGGCCTTTGAGAGCTGTTCCCGCCTGCAGCGTGTCGAGATGCCCGGTGTCGAGAGCATGGGCAAGTGCGCCTTTAAGTATTGCGGCGCGTTGCGGTCGTTCACGACCAGCCGCGACATCACGACGATTCCCGTCGAGGCATTTGAGGAGTGCAAGAGCCTGACGACGATACAGTTGCCGTCGATGGTGACCACCATCGCCATGAGGGCCTTCAAGAACTGCCCCGCCATCGAGTCGGTCGAGTTTCCCATCGGCCTGACCGAAATCGGCAAGGAGGCCTTTGAGGGCAACAAGGCGCTCACGGCCATCGACCTGCCGGCGGGATTGAAGGCCATCGGCGAGCGGGCCTTCAAGAAGTGCATTGGCCTGACAAGCGTGACGACACCCGAGGCCTGTTCCACGATTGATAAAGAGGCCTTCAGGGAGTGCTCTGCTCTGGCAAGGATTGACCTGAACAACGGCCTTGCCACGCTGGGCGACAACGCCCTGCGCGAGACGGCCATCAGCGAGCTTGTCCTGCCCGAGAGCATGACCCATGTGGGCAAGAAGGTGGCCGAGAAGTGCAAGAACCTGACGCGCATCGAGTGCCACGCCGTGTTGCCGCCCACGCTCGACGGCGTGAGCAACAACAAGGTGGAACTCCATGTCCCTGCCTCGTCGGTCAACGCCTACCATAGCGCCAAGAACTGGAAAAACTTCAAGACTATCCTGCCCCTTGGGAAATAGGCTATCAGGTCGAGCCTTAGCGTTTATAAGGGAAGACAATAAGGACTATGCCGTCCTGGCGTGAGGCTTTGTTGAGAAATATGAGTGAGAATGGGTTTACAACGGCGTTGTTGAGGTGGTTTGCGCAATATGGGCGCGAGCTGCCGTGGCGGGGCATCGGTGACCCATACGCTATCTGGGTGAGCGAGGTGATCCTGCAGCAGACGCGCATCGAGCAGGGGCGTGACTACTGGTTGCGCTTCATGGAACGGTTCCCGACTGTCGAGGCCCTGGCCGCCGCCAGCGAGGACGAGGTGCTCAGGCTGTGGCAGGGGCTGGGCTACTACAGCCGTGCCCGCAACATGCACGCCGCGGCCCGCCAGATCGTGGAAATGGGCGGTTTCCCGCGCTCGGTCAAGGGGCTGCGTGCCCTCAAGGGGGTGGGGGACTATACCGCTGCCGCGGTGGGGTCGATGGCCTTCGGGCTGCCGGCTGCTGCCGTCGATGGCAATGTCTATCGCGTGCTATCGCGGCACTACGGCATCGATGTGCCCATCAACACGACCCGGGGGAAGCGCACCTTTGAGGCTCTGGCCCAAGAACTGTTGCCGTCGGGGCAGGCGTCGGCCTTCAATCAGGCGATGATGGACTTCGGGGCCACGTGGTGCACGCCGCGCTTGCCACGCTGCATCGACTGTCCCGTGGCCGGGACCTGTGAAGCCCTGCACACGGGCCGCATTGACCAGTTGCCCGTCAAGGAAAAGAAATTGAAGGTCAAGGAGCGGCGCCTGAGCTACATCTACGTCCGCAATGGGGGGATGACCGCCCTGCATCGCCGTCCCGCGGGAGACATCTGGCAGGGCCTGTGGGAACCGCTGCTGGTCGAGGACGGGCCGTTGCCCGACTTGGGCTGCCCGCTCACGCTGGTGGCCGGCGGCGTGAAGCATGTGCTCACCCACCGCATCCTGCTGGCCGACTTCTACCTTGCCGAGCCTGCCGTGCGTCCTGTGCTGCCCGATGGATATGTGTGGATCAACGAGCGGGAGATAGCCGATTATGCCCTCCCCCGCCTGGTAGAAAAACTCATCAATAAGTTGCCGTGACGTGCCCCCACGCCTAAGCCGAACGAACATCACGCTAAGTCGCTAAGTTTTATTATAGAAGACATAAAAACGAGAAAGACAAAATATTGATAATCAATAAGATATTCAAATTTTTCTTTCTTGTCTTCCAACTTTAAATCGACCTATGGTTGCTTGAAAATAGCACACTTGAGACTCACGCCAAGCCGCGAAGTTTTTTTAGTTGGCGGCTTGGCGTGATGATGTTCGATTAGGTCGTCTTGGAGTGAGGCCCGATGTGGGCTGGATTACTCTTCGGGCGTGACTTCCACAGGGTTGATGTCGTAGTTGTAGGTCCTGAGCGTCTCGTTCTCCATGACCACGTCTCCGCGCTTGACGGCACGGACCAGGTGGAAGAGGCACGTGAAGTGCTTGCTGTCACCGTCATACATCTGGTTGTACTCCTCAAACTCCTTGTCACAGGCCTGGATGACGGCATCGTCGTTGCCTTTGTTGTCGAGCGAGGGATAGACCTTGCGGATGACCTCTCTCATGCGCTTGATGGGGCTGTAGTAGCGGTCGGTCAAGTCGCTGGAGCCATTGATGAGGAATTCCTCCTCGATGTCGAGATAATAGTCGATGACATTGGACTTGGGCTCATCGTCGCCGCAGGAGGTGAGCCCTCCCAGCGTGGCGACAAGCAAGAGCGAGAACAGCAGCCCCCGCCAGTGTTTGAGTTGATGCTTCATGTCTCGAGACTTACTTGTTGTTCAGGTTGTGCTGGATGGCATCGGTGACATCCTCGATGTTGGGGTCGCCGGTGGTCGATTGGAGCGTTTCCTGGATGAGGGTCTCAACGTCGATGTTCTTGGCCTTGGCGCGCATGGCCTGCTCAGCCTGGAGGTCGTTATTGATCATGGCGGTGACATCGGCAATCGAGAGCATGCCGTCGTTGTTGGCGTCAAAACGGTTCAAGGCCTGGGCCGTGGGCTGGCCACCCTTCAAGAGCACTTCGATGCACTCCTTGACCTGTGCCTCGTTGGCACTGGCGCTAAATCCCAGAACAGCAACAAAAAATAATGAAGTAAAGATCTTTTTCATATCGTTTCCCTTTCTTTTGATTGATGAATTGATTTCTTGACGCAAAGGTAATGAGATAAATCGGATTCTGCAAGATTTTTAACGACAATTATCACAAGAGGATTGTTTCGCCCGTTGCCCCGTCACCAGGGCCTGCCGATGACCCCAATGAAGGGGATAAACGCGGTTTACAAAGTTTTTGACACTCCATTGCCCAGAAAATGCCGAAAAGAGGCAGGCATTTCGGTAAAAATGCCTAATTTTGCAAGTTAAACCAATTGTAACGATAGTAAGGAAATGGCAAAGACAATCAAGAATACGGTGACGGACTACGGTCTGGTGAGAGTGGCGGCCGCTGTCCCTCAGGTCAATGTGGCCGATGTCGATGGCAATGTGGCCCACATCATCGAGAGCATAGACCAGGCAGTGAAGGCCCAGGCGCACATCGTCGTGCTGCCCGAACTGTGTGTGACGGGATACACCTGTGCCGACCTGTTTGGCAACGAGTTGTTGCTGGACGCGGCCGAGCAGGCATTGCTCACGCTGCGTGACCATTACAGTGACGTTCCCGTGATGGTTGTCGTGGGAGCACCGCTGCGCTGCAGCGGACACCTGTTCAACTGCGCGGTGGTGCTGAACCACGGCGAGATGTGGGTGGTACCCAAGACCTATATCCCCAACTATAAGGAATTCTACGAGAAGCGGTGGTTCACCACGAGCAACATCACAGCCATCGCCGGCAAGGACAGCATCACCGTGGGGGACGAGGAAGTGCCCTTCGGGACCCATCAGATCTTTGAGGCCGGGCGTGCCCGCGTGGCCGTCGAGATCTGTGAGGACCTGTGGGTTCCCGCTCCGCCCAGCAGCATTGCCGCTATCAATGGTGCCAATGTCATCGTGAACCTGTCGGCCAGCAACGAGCTCATCGGCAAGCACAATTACCTGATGGACCTGATCAAGCACCAGAGTGCCCATTGCATCGCAGCCTATGTCTATGCCTCATGCGGCTACGGCGAATCGACGACCGATCTCGTCTTTGGCGGCAATGCCGTCATTGCCGAGAACGGCAAGATGCTGGCCGAGGGTCAGCGCTTCGCTACCCGGCCCCAGATGTCTGTTGCCGACGTTGACATCGCTGCCCTGGAGAACGAGCGTCGTGTCAACGGCAGCTTTGCCGACAGCATGGTGCAATTCGGCACCCCCTTTGAGCGCATTCCCATGGTGGTGGCAGGACCCATCGACTATGAACAGCAGGAACTGTTGCGCCCCGTGCGCCGCCTGCCGTTTGTTCCCGCCGGGGATGACCGCCTGAATGCCCGCTGCGAGGAGATTATCGCTATCCAGACCGAGGGCCTGATGCGCCGCCTGGACTTCACCGGCATTCCCACGATCGTCGTGGGCGTGTCGGGCGGACTGGACTCGACGCTGGCGCTGCTGGTCGCCGTGCGTACATTTGACCGCATGGGCCGTGACCGCAAGGACATTCACGCCATCACGATGCCGGGCTTCGGCACGACCGACCGCACCTACACCAACGCCTGTGCGATGGTCCGTGCCCTGGGCGTGACGCTCCACGAGATCAGCATCGCTGCCGCCGTGACCCAGCACTTCCAGGACATCGGCCACGATGCCGCCAACCACGACGTGACCTACGAGAACAGCCAGGCCCGCGAGCGCACCCAGATACTGATGGACTTCTCCAACAAGGTGAACGGCCTCGTGCTGGGCACGGGCGACCTGTCGGAACTGGCGCTGGGCTGGGCAACCTATAACGGCGACCACATGTCGATGTATAACGTCAACGTGAGCATCCCCAAGACGCTGGTGCGCCACCTGGTGCGCTGGTTTGCCGACTCGCTCAACGACGGCACGGCCGGCGGGCAGGCTATCCACGACACGCTGCTCGACGTGTTTAACACGCCCATCAGCCCCGAATTGACGCCTGCTGCCAGCGACGGCACCATCCTGCAGGTGACTGAGGACATCGTGGGCCCCTATGAGCTGCACGACTTCTTCCTGTTCAACATGCTGCGTTACGGTTTCACGCCCGCCAAGCTGTACTTGCTGGCCCGCAAGGCCTTCAAGGGCGAATATGACAACGCGACGGTCAAGAAGTGGCTGCGCACCTTCTGCAAGCGGTTTTTTGCCCAGCAGTTCAAGCGTTCTTGCCTGCCCGACGGGCCCAAGGTGGGAAGCGTGTCGCTGTCGCCCCGCGGCGACTGGCGCATGCCCAGCGACGCCTCGTCGCGCCTGTGGATCGCCCAGTGTGACCAGTTGCCCGAGTAACCGGCCCATCGCCTGTCAACCGATAAAAAGACCGTGACAATGGCCTGATGGCACCTGATTTGCAAGAGAAGGTTGTAAAAACGACAAAATGACCCTGACCCGAGGAACATATAACGTGCTGAGGAGCGTGGTAGTCACCGCGCTGGTGGCGGTGGTGGGAATCATCGCGCTGGCCTACTTGCTGCTGCTCTTGCCCCCCGTGCAGCAGCGGCTGTGCCACGAGGGAGAGAAAGCCCTGGGCGAATTCCTGAAGACCGAGGTCAATGTCGGCTCGGTGTCGGTCACGCCCTTCAACCAGCTGGAACTGCGCGATGTCCTCATCTATGACCAGCAGGGCGACTCGCTGCTCACCGTCGGCAAGTTGGGTGCCGGCATCAACCTCAGGGACCTGATTGCCGATCATCGCATCGTCGTCACCTATGGCGAGATCATTGACCTGGCCGGTCACGTGACCCGTCCCGATAAGGACAGCCCGACCAATGTGCAATTCATCATCGACGCCTTCAAGCCCAAGGACGACAAGCCGCCCAAGCCGTTTGACGTCCAGGTCAAGACCGTTGTCATGCGCCAGTCGTCGTTGACCTATGATGTGCTGGACCAGCCCCGCAGGAGCGGCCGTTTTGACCCCAACCATCTGTCCGTGAGCAACCTGCGTGCCGACTTGTCCTTGCCGCAACTCAAGAACAACGACTTCGACATCCGTGTCAAGCGATTGTCGTTTGACGAGGGCAGCGGTTTCTCGCTGCGCCGCCTGTCCACCGATGTCCACATCACCGACAACGCGCTTGATGTCAAGGATATCAAGTTGAAGTTGCCCGGCAGTGACATCCGGCTGGATGACATCCACCTGGAGTACACTTCGCTCAAGACCCTGGGCAGCGAATTGGCCCAGATGCCCTTGAGGGTGAGCACGACGGGCAGCAGGGTCACCCTGTCGGATTTTGCCGCATTCTCGCCGCAGCTTGCCCGTTTCGGCGAGCCGATGGACATCGACGCGACGGTGTTGCGCGACGGTTCGCGCATTGAGGTCCCCGTCCTCAACGTGAGCACTGCGGGCGGTGGCCTGGCGCTCAACACGCGGGGCAGCGTGGTCCTGCCCAACGAGGGCGGCTACTATGCGCTGGACCTGGACCGCATCGACCTGGATGCCAAGGCAGCCACCCTGGATGACATCATGGGGCTCGTTCCCGGCCTGTCCTCACAGGCCCGAGGCATCATCTCGCGTTGCGGCAATGTCACCCTGGACGGGGAACTGCACAGCAAGCGTAGCCAATTGACCTTCAACGGCAATGTGGGCACCACGCTGGGCCACGTCAACCTCAATGGCGCCTTGACCCAGCAGCAGGGCAATGACCGCTTCAGCGGCCACGTCAAGACCGAAGGCCTGCAACTGGGCGACTTGCTCGACAAGAACGACCTGGTGGGCCAGGTCGCCATCGATGCCCAGATCGACGCTCTGATCCAGGGCAACGACGTCTCGGGTCACCTGAAGGGTCACCTGCCCTTTATCGATTTCAAGGGCGTGCGCTACCACGACATCACTGCCGACGTGGACAAGCAGGGCAACGACTTCACCGGCTCGCTGGCGATGAACGATGCCAATGGCCGCATCGCTGTCGACGGCAAGGCCCTGCTCAATGGGGCCAACTCCAACTATGATGTCAACATCAGTGCCGACAACCTGAACCTTGCCCGTCTGGGCCTTGTCGACAAATATCCCGACCACCGCCTCACTGCCACGGCGACGGCCTCGTTCTGGGGTAACTCGCTGGACAATGCGTCGGGCCACATCCAGGTCGATGACTTCGCGTTTACCGACAGCCGTGACCGCGGCCTGAAGTTCAACAGCCTGCAACTCAATGCCGACAATAACGGCTATGACAAGGTCATCAGCATCGAGAGCGACCACATTGATGGCTTCGTGTCGGGTCAATATGACTTCAAGACGATCGTGCCCACCGTCAAGCACATGCTCTCCAACGCCTTCCCGCAGTACTTCGGCGACTATGCCGACTACAGGCACGATGGCCTGCCCAATGATGTCCGTCTCAACCTTGTGGTCAATCCCGATGACGAGCTGAACAAGATGCTCAATCTGCCGCTCAAGCTGGCCTATCGGGCCGTCATCGAGGGCAACCTCAACGAGAGCGACACCACATTTGACCTCGTGGTGGATGCACCGCTGATCGTGCAGGGCACCAACAAGGTCATCGAGCAGACCCGCCTGTTCATGGCCCTGGACAGCGCCTCCAACAATGTCGTGCTCAACGTCCAGTCGCGTTATCCTGCCAAAAAGGGCATGATCGACCTCGACCTGGATGCCAGCGGCCAGAACAACCGCGTCGATGCCAACCTGGCATGGCGCATGCCTCAGGAGCATGACTTCCACGGCAACCTGAACTTGAGCGGCATGGTCGATCGCGGCTCGCAGGGCGGCCTGAAGGCCGACATCGACATCCATCCGTCCCAGCTGGTGTTCAACGACACCATCTGGGAGGTCAAGAAAGGGCACGTGGGCATCGATAACGGCGTGATCACCGTCGAGAACTTGGCAGGAGGCCGTGATGACCAGTTCATCCACATCAACGGCAAGGTGTCTCATGACCCCGATGATGCCCTGTGCCTGGAGATGAACGACATGAACCTGGATTACGTCTTCGAGACGCTGGCCATCGACCACGTGGACTTCGGCGGCAGGGCGACGAGCAAGTTCTACGCGAGCGACCTGCTCTCGGGTGCCCCCCAGCTCTACACGCCCAGCCTGTTCATCAAGAACATCTCCTATAACGGCACCGTCATGGGAGACCTGGACATTGCCGTGAACTATGACAACGACACGCGCGGCATCATGGTCAAAGGCGACATCGCCCAGCCCAACGGACGCCGCAGCGACCTGCAAGGTGGCATCTATGTCGCTGACGACTCGCTGTATATCGAGTTTGACACCGACCATGCCAATGTCGCCTTCCTCAAGCCCTACATGGAGGCCTTCACCAGCGATGTACAGGGCGAGATGTCGGGCAAGGCCATCCTGTTCGGTAATTTCCACACGATCAACCTCGAGGGAGACATCGTCGCCGACTCGATACGCTTCATGATCGACTATGTGAACTGCTACTACACGGCCAGCAACGTGCCCATCCACATCATTCCGGACTATATCGAGTTCAATGACATCCCCATCCACGACCGCGAGGGCCACGAGGCCAAGCTGGGCGGCTGGCTCAAGCACGACGCATTCCATCGCCCCGAGTTCAGTTTCGCCATCACCGATGCCCATGACTTCCTGAGTTATGATACCAATCCGTCGATCAATCCCGACTGGTATGGTACCATCTATGGCAACGGAGCGTGCTTTGTCGAGGGCGGCCCAGGCATTGTCAACATCCGTGTCAATATGGCATCGGCGCCGCGCAGCAAGTTTACCCTGGTGATGAGCGACACCGAGCAGGCCGACACCTACAACTTCATCACCTTCCGTGACCGTGAGGCGATGGCTCATCCTGTTGTCCCGCAGGAAGTGGACACCCTGGACTTGATCCTGAGCCAGTTGAAGCAGCAGGTGATCAAGGAAGAGAATTCCGAGCCCAGCGCCTACAATATCGACTTGCAGGGCGACATCACGCCCGACCTGGCCCTGACCGTGGTCATGGACCCCGTCGGCGGCGACCGCATCAAGGCGACCGGTAACGGTCACATGCGCTTGACCTATAACAACAACGGCGAGCTGGGCACCTATGGTAAATACACGCTGGACAAGGGTACCTACAACTTTACCCTGCAGGATGTGATCCTCAAGGACTTCACCATCCGTGACGGCAGCAGCATCAGTTTCCAGGGCGACCCCTATGCCGCCGTGCTGGACTTGGAAGCCGTTTATTCGCTCAACGCCAACATCCGTGACCTGGATGAGTCCTTTGCCGACGATCCTGACCTGAACCGCACCAATGTGCCCGTGCATGCCCTGCTGCGTGCCAAGGGCATCATCTCCCAGCCCGACATCTCATTTGACCTGGAGTTCCCGTCCCTCACCAGCGAGGCCGACCGCAGGGTCAAGAGCATCATCAGCACCGACGAGATGATGAATCGCCAGATCATCTACCTGCTGGCCCTGAACCGCTTCTACACGCCCGAATACATGGGTACGTCGGCCAGGCAGAACGAGTTCCTCACCTCGGTGGCCTCATCGACCATCGCGGGGCAGTTGAGCAACATCCTGGGTAAAATGACCGATAACCTGTCCATCGCTCCCAACGTGCGCACCGACAAGGGCGACTTCAGTGACGTGGAGGTGGATGTGGCCTTGTCCAGCCAGTTGCTCAACAACAGGCTGTTGCTCAACGGCAACTTTGGCTATCGTGACAACACCTACAACACGAGCAACACCAACTTCATTGGCGACTTTGACCTCGAGTATCTGCTCAACAACAAGGGTTCCATCAGGCTCAAGGCCTATAATCACTTCAATGACCAGAACTACTACCTGCGCAACGCCTTGACGACTCAGGGAGTGGGTGTAGTCTGGAAACACGATTTCGACAAACCGCGTACCAAGTCGGGCAAGTCACAGCAACTCGCCCCCGACCATGACAGCATTCCCAAGCGTGAACCCGCTGCCCCTGCTAGCCCCCGTGACAGCAGCGTGCGGCAGCCGGTCCCCATGGTCACGATACGCTCATCACAACACGTTACTCCCACAACCTCCAAATGATGAAGAAGCATCTGGTCATATTGTTCTTGATGGCATGGCTCACCGCGGGTCTCGCCTGGAGCGGTGAGACCGCGCCGCTGCATCGCCAGGGGGGCAGCGATGTCCCTGTGGTAAAACTCGACAGCCTGGCCCTCGGGGCCGACAGCGTGGCACTCCGCCTGGATGACATCGCGTTGCGCATGAGCGATGTTTCCAGCCGTCTGGACAGCATCTCCGGTCTGCTGGACAGCCTCACTGTCGCCCGCAACTCGGCGGGTGAACCTGAATATTGGGAGACGGTCATCTTTCGCCGCGGCTGGAGCATCAACGACACGTCGATCCACTATCCGCCAGTGCTGGACTTCGGGTTCAAGGCCTATCGCTGGCTCAACCACGCGTTGAACTACTATGACACGGCCTATGTCGTCAATCCAGGCAAGACGAGCGGCAAGAAGTGGAAAATCATGCTCAAGAACAACAACTGGATGGACCTGTATTCGGGTCACCTCAGCCGGTGGAACACCGAGGTGCAGATGAACAGTGACGTGACGTCGCTCTTCGGTTTCCAGATCTGCGGCATGGGGCTCAGTGTCTCCTACATGTTCAACGTGCGGGACCTGCTGGATGGCAAGTTCATTCACAACCGCCGCCTGCAGTTCTCGTTGACCACGTCACGCTTTTTTGTCGAGGGATATTACCGCAAGAACGACGAGAGCACCGTTCACCTCTATCGGCTCGGCCCATGGATAGGCGACCAGATTTTCTCCGGCCTCAAGCGCGAGAGTTACGGCCTGGACGCTTACTATATCTTCAACCACACCCATTATAGCCAGGCCGCCGCCTACAGTTTCTCCAAGTACCAGAAGCGCAGCTCCGGCTCATTGCTGGGGGGCATCTATCTGAGTCATCAAGACGTGGTCATGGACATGAAGAAGTTGCCTAACGAGATGGTGAAATACTTGCCCGATGAGGTGACCGACTATCGTTTCCGTTACCGCGACTTCGGAGTGATGGTGGGCTATGGCTACAGCTGGGTGTTCCATCACGGATGGCTCTTCAACGTCACGGTGGTGCCCAGCATCGGCTACCGCCACAGCTTTCCCAATTCCATCGAGGGAAAGAAATCGTTGCTGTCCACCAACTTGAATGGCCGCCTGGCGCTGGTGCGCACGGCAGGAAACTTCTTCTATGCGCTCACTGCCAGCCACGAGGGCCACTGGTACCAGAGCCGCATGCACAGCTTCTATAACAGCTACAACAACGTCGAGTTGACGGCCGGTTTCCGCTTCTAGCGGCGGCTGGTTACCCGTGGTGAGACCCTGCATCCCGCAGCATCGCTGTTTTTTACTCTGGGCACTATTTTTTTACTATTGTCCGGTAAAAAGTAAAAATTCATCCGAAACAGGGTGAGTGTAGGAGGGTGTGTCATAATTGTGGCACATCCTCTTTGTTGTAACATGTTGTAAAACATATAACAAAGCCTCTACTTTCCCAAGCGGAGGCTTTGTCATGTCAAAAAGTTTTAGTAACTTTGTGACAATCAAATAAATAAAAAAT
>JAFTFA010000027.1 GCA_017449785.1 Muribaculaceae bacterium
AACCGGCCTATCTCGCGCGACACGCTCATGCGGCGTGCCAGCACTGCAAGCAGCTCATGGTCACAATCGTCAATCTGCTGGCGCAGGAGGCTCAATTCATCCTCGACAGGTGCGCTCGAGCGCACGACCAGTCGCTGCAAGATGCCCTCCAGGTCGCTGGGGGTGACTTGCTGAGCACTGTCGCTTAATGCCTGATCAGGACAGCAATGGCTCTCGATCATGAGGCCGTCAAAGCCCGTGTCTAGCGCGATCTGTGACAAGGGCTCGATATAGCGGCGCTTGCCGCCGATGTGTGATGGGTCACACAGGATGGTCATGCCCGGCGCCAGGCGTCGCAATTCAAACGGGATGTGCCACTGAGGGTTGTTGCGGTAGATGTGTTCGCCTGCCGAACTGAACCCGCGGTGGACGGCTCCGAGGCGGGTGATGCCGGCATTATGGATTCGTTGTAATGCGCCCAGCCACAGGTCAAGGTCGGGATTGAGCGGATTTTTCACGAGCACTGTCACCTGGTCATGGCCGTGCAATGCGTCGGCGATGTCCTGCATGGCAAACGGGTTGGTGCTCGTGCGTGCTCCCATCCACAGAATATCGATGCCGGCATCGAGGGCTGCACGCACGTGCTCGACAGTAGCCACCTCGGTAGCCACTGCCATGCCCGTCTCGCGTTTCACCGCCTGTAGCCATGGCAGTCCGCGATCACCGACGCCCTCAAAGCCGCCTGGCATGGTGCGGGGCTTCCAGATTCCTGCCCTGAACACTTTCACGCCGATGGCGCTCAGTGCTCGCGCTGTGTCCAGTGTCTGCTGTTCGCTCTCGGCACTGCACGGGCCGGCAATGAGGACGGGATTGCCGCTCTCGATACCCGGGAAGGTCAATGGCTGGATGTCCTGTAACGAGATATAGCTCATCAGCAGGCCTTGAAGCTCATGTCAAGTGACTTGATGGAGTGGGTGAGGGCTCCTACCGAGATATAGTCCACGCCACATTCACCATAGGCTCGCAGGGTGTCGATGGTGATGCCGCCGCTGGACTCTGTCTCCACGCGACCGGCAATGAGTTCAACGGCCTTGCGGGTGTTCTCGACGGTAAAGTTGTCGAGCATCACGCGGTCCACGCCACCATGGTCAAGCACCTGCTGCAATTCGTCGAAATTACGCACCTCGATCTCGATTTTGAGGTCTTTGCCGTTGTCTTTGCACCACTGGCGGGCCTTCTCGATAGCGGGAACGATACCGCCTGCAAAGTCCACGTGGTTGTCCTTGAGCAGAATCATGTCAAACAGGCCGATGCGGTGATTGCATCCTCCGCCAATCTTGACAGCCTCTTTCTCGAGCATGCGCATTCCGGGAGTGGTCTTGCGAGTGTCGAGCACACGGGTCTTCAGGCCCTCGAGACACTTGGCATAGCGTGCAGTCGTCGTGGCCACGCCGCTCATGCGCTGCATGATGTTGAGCATCAGGCGCTCGGTCTGCAACAGCGAGCGCACCTTGCCTGTCACGACAAAGGCGATGTCACCAGGCTTGACGTGCGCACCATCCTCGATCATGACCTCCATCTGTAACTCGGGATCAAACTTCTGGAACACTCGGCGCGCAATTTCCACACCGGCCAGGATGCCTTCCTCTTTCACGATCAGGCGCTGGCGACCCATTTCATCGGCGGGAATACAGCACAGGGTGGTAGCGTCTCCGTCGCCAATGTCCTCGGCGAACGACAAGTCGATCAACTCATCTATCAATTCTTCTCTTGTCTTCATAATTATTATATGCTTTGTTTTTTATGATTTCCGACCACAAAGTTAGGGCGTTTTCAGCGGATTTGCTAATTTTGTGGCAATAAACATCAAACTGACAGACCAAAATTATGAAGATTACACTCGCCGTCATCGGCAAGACAGAGGTTGGATTTGTCCGTCAAGGCATTGAGGAATACGTCAAGCGTCTTCAGCACTATGTGCAGTTCAACATCCAGTACATCAGCGACGTGAAGGGAACACGCAACATGAGCGAGGCCCAGCAGAAGGTGGCCGAAGGGCGTGCGCTGCTGTCGGCCCTCGAGACCAGCGACCATGTCGTGCTGCTTGACGAACACGGCACCGAACGCACCTCAATGGACTACAGCCAGTGGCTGGAACGGCGCATGGCCAGCGGCAGCAAGCGCCTCGTGTTTGTTGTCGGCGGCCCCTACGGCTTCTCGCCTGATGTATATCAGCGAGCCAACGAGAAGATTTCGCTCAGCAAGATGACTTTTCCTCATGAGTTGGTGCGCCTCATTTTTGTTGAGCAGTTGTACCGCGCATTCACGATATTGCGCCATGAACCCTATCACCACGAGTAGCACGTTGACTGAATATGAACATTCATCATATCATTCTAAATTTCATTGTAGTATTATTGCTGGCATCATGCACAGTAATGGACTTGCATGCACGGTCCTACTATAACACGGTGGACAACCAGTTCGGCGGACTTTTCCCGCATCCTGGCATGATGATGAAGGGGCGCTACAAGGCCATCGACGACAACCTGCTGGTCGAGGAGAATGCGACGATGGCAACGGCCTTGACAATCGACACGATGGAGATCCATGCTACGACCTATCGTTACCAGTTGCGCATGGCCAACCTCAACAACAAGCAAGGCAAATCCCGGACCATCAAGGATCCCTTGACGGGCGACAAGACGACGGTGACCAGTCCGCAGTGGGGAATGGTGTTCAACTACGATGACAATGGAGGCTACACCGCCGTGGTGCTGAGTTGTGACAATAGTTCCCCCTATGACGATATCACCGACAGCCGTTCGATGGAGATTGCTGTCATTCAGCACATGGGTAACGAGACGCAACAACTGGCTCATGCCATCTTGAACCGCGGCATCTCGCTGGAGGATGACATGAACACCCTGTGCGTGGATGTGGACGGTAATTCGGTCAAGGTGTCAATAGGCAAGAACGAGCTCACGACGGTGCTGGAAACCTCAGTGGTGCGACAAGCCGGTGCCGTCTATGCCGGTTATATGGTCGGTCCTGGCTCGCGCGTCGCGATAGAGAGGGCGGTGCTGACGATTGGCAACGAGCAGCAGGCCGTGCCGACCGCGACATGGACCCGTGACGCCCTCGATGCTTACTTCGCCGGCAGTGCTGATCCCGTCGAGGGATACTGGAAATATCTGGACCGTGACATGCAAGACGATTGGCTCAGGCTGGGAGGACGCTATGTCCTCGCCGTGGTCCGTAACGGTGACGGCTATGACCTGATCTATATCGATGGTGCACAAGTCAAGAAATCCATGTGGCAGACGGGCATGTTCAAGGGGCACATGACCAAGACGATCTTTGGCGGCAACTATGATCTGAGCTGGATTGATGCGACCATGGAGCCCATCGATGAGGACGCTTACGCCACCATCGAGAACGGCGTAATCATGACTATGGAGTTCCCGATTTATAAGAGTCAAGTGAGATTTGTCAAGGTGCTGCAGGGCGAAGAACAATAAAAAAGCGAGGCTATCAACGTGAGATAATAATAAAATGACTACCTTTGCAGCCAAAATTCAAAACGTTATAGTATTTTTAGCATGAAAAAGATTACATTAATTATTGCGGCCATGTTTGCCATGGCACAAATGAATGCGGCTACCAGCGACATCGCCGCCTCCAGCAACGCAGCAGAAAGCGCAGCAGTTGCCGATGAAACCGAAGACAAGGACAACAATGTAGGTTACAATGTACCGCGCCCCTTCACCGACGACGATGAGACCAACAAGCATTGGTCCATCGTTACTAACGGTTTTCAAATCGGCTTGGGTGTAAATCACAGCTGGGAAACGATCAACAACAGCTTTGAGGTTGGTCTGCTCAACATCATCGGCGTGAAATACAACAGTCTGCATGGACAGATTCTCACCCTGGGTGTCGGTATCAATCACAAGTCCTACAGCATGAAGCGACCCAACATGCTTGTGCGTAACGCTAACAGCGAGGTGGTAGCCGATGTATATCCCAACAACAACGTTGATGAAATCAAGAACCGCACCTCCAACCTGAACCTGTGGACCATGCAAGTCCCCCTCATGTTCCGCCAGAGGATCGTGAAGAAGCTGGAACTCGGTGTCGCCGGTATTCTTAATTGGAACACCTATGCTCGCGTGGACAACCACTACGAGATCAACAAGGTAGATCATAACATCCGCTTCAAGGGCCTCAAGCAGAACGAGGTGAACTTTGACTTCATGGGAACCCTGACGTGGGATGGTGTCGGCGTTTACTGCCGCTACAGCCCCGGCAAGTTCTTCAAGGAAGGCTATGGCCCCGAGATCAAGCAAACCTGGACCCTGGGTCTCACCCTTCTCCTGTAAACACAGACCAATAATCCCTATAGACCGGAAATTCCGCTGCCTGAAACGGAATTTCCGTTTTTTTTACCCTCACTTGTTACAAATGACGGTTTTTATCGTTTATTGAATAGAAACCACGATCGACAATGAAGCAACCTGACCGCATCACCAGCGCTTTCACCACACTGCGGGAGCAGATGCTCTCGCTGGCCGGACGCATCACGGGCAACCGTGACGATGCTGCCGATGCTGTGCAGGACGCCTTTGTCAAGCTGTGGTTGCAACGTGGCCACTACGAGAGCGAAAGTCATGCCCGTGGTGCGGGCATGACCACCGTGCGCAACATGAGCATCGACATGGCTCGTCACAACAGCCGCCACAACGATGTACCGGTCGAGCAACTGGCCGATGATATCCCCGCCGTCACCGACGACGAGCGCACACTGGCCTACCAGCAGGTGCGTGCCATCATCGATGTGGAACTGTCCCCCAACCAGCGCGCCATCATCGACATGAGGGAGTTGCAGGGAATGGAGTTTGACGACATCGCAGCCCGATTGGGAATGCAGCCTGCCACTGTCAGGGTGGAACTGAGCCGAGCCCGCAAGCGGGTAAGAGAAATTTATCGAAACAGAAAAGAGAGTTGAATCATGAACGATTTCCATCACATTACCACACAGCAAGAGCTTGAACGGCTCATCGAGCGTTACTTCGACGGCATGACAATGGTCGAGGAAGAGAAAGCCTTGCGGTCACACCTTGCCCACTGTCCCTGGAGCAGTCAGGCCATCGATGAAGCACGCATGGTCATGGGCTATTTCGCAGCCCATGGCGACCAGCAGCGACACCACACTTCCAGTGGCACCCGTCAGCGCATCATCGGTATCGCGGCCTCGATCGCC
>JAFTFA010000028.1 GCA_017449785.1 Muribaculaceae bacterium
CCATGTCATTCAGAGTTTTATTTGTTTTTTATTTGCAACACTAAGATAAGTGAAATTTCTGACATGGCAAAATCCTGAGCAACTTTTTGTTGCTCAGGTGCTTATAAAAAATATTAAATTATAGTGTTGCGGAAATTAGAGTGAATAAACTTTGGACGGATTTTCAAGAAAAAATTATATTTGCGCATAATAACCCGAAAAACCCTTTATTTGTTATTATAGATGCTATTATATCGTTAAATTTTTAAATTATTTGCTTATGAAGAAGATTTTCTTATTTGCGCTGATGGCTGCCATGGGTATCCCCATGCTGCAAGCCCAGCAGAGTTTACCGACCAAGGCTCTGTCACGCCAGGCTGTTGCCGGTATCCGTCACACCGATCGCGTAGTGACCGTTCAGACTCCTGTGCAGTTCAAGGCTTCGTTCAATGATGCCGTCCCCGAGGGCATGGCAGTTGTTATCCTGACCGCGGGTGACGTCTGGGGCGATGGCTCAGGCTACCAGATGCTGCTCGATGCCGACGCTACCGCCTATGGCACTCTTTTCCCCGAAGCTGGTCCTCTGACGAGCGGCGGTGATGCCGATGCTGCATTGTATGCCGAATTTGAGTACAAGATTCCCGAGAATGCCGATGGCGCATGCAACACGACCAACATGGTGTTGAACAACAGTGTGAGCATCCTGATTCCGGCAGGTGTGTATGACTATGTCATCCCCAATCCTTCTCCCGGCGACAGGGTGTGGATTGCTTCGCCCTTTGGCAACATCGGCGGTCGCTACGATGACTTCACCTTTGAGGCCGGTAAGATTTATACCTTTACCGTAAGTCTGGGCAGCAATGGCAATGATGCTACCGATCTCGTGGTCGAGAGCAGCGAGCCTACAGAGGGGCCGACCGTCCCCGTCGACCTGGTGGCTGATCCCGCCGCCACCACTGCCGCCGTGACATGGTCCGACTATGACGACAGCCAGTGGAACTTGCGTTATCGCGTTTACAATCCTGATGCTGATGCCGATGCTGTGTCCTACTTCTGGGACTTTGAGAACGGCATGGACGACTGGACCTCGATCGATGCCGATGGCGACGGCTATGGCTGGTACGTGTATGATCCCATTTCGGCAGGTTATGATCCCGGTGATGGCATCGTCCTGTTCGACACCAAGTGCGCGACCTCGGCCAGCTACATGGGCGGAGTCCTTTATCCTGATAACTGGCTCGTATCGCCTCAGGTAGCGCTGGAGGGTCAATTTACCTTCTGGGCCGGTGGTCAGGATGCCAACTGGGCCGGAGAGGTGTTTGCCGTCTATGCCACCACGGGTGATCCCAACGACGTGAGCGGCTATGTCAAGCTCTCGGAGGACATCACCGCCACCAGTCCCATTAAGGAGTACACCTTCGACTTGACCAGCTTTGCCGGTCAGCAGGGTTATGTGGCCATCCGTCACTACAATGTTTCCGACATGTTCCGCCTGAACATCGACAACGTGAACATCGGCACCAAGAGTGCTCCTGCTCCCTGGATTGTTGTCAATGGCTTGACCGATCCTAGCTACATCATCGAGAACCTGGCTCCTGGCACCACCTATGAGGTGCAGGTTCAGGCCGCCAACGAGAAAAGTACCAGTGAGTGGAGCGAGAGCACTATCTTCACCACTCGCAACGACCAGGCCATCACCGCTGTTTATCTCAACGGTTATGAGTCACCAGTCGAGGGCGAGAACTCTCAGGATCACCTCAACCTGTCGGTACCAGAGGGCGCCAACTACCACATCTATGTTACCTCGTGGTCGCCCGAGTGGTGGGACAACGACGTGGACGATGAGTTCTTCGGCACCTTTGTCGGTGGTACCAGGTATTCAGTGGGAGCGACGCTCGAGGCCAACGACGGCTACTACTTTGCCGACGACTGCGTCTTCTATGTCAACGGCAGCGAGAACCTCGTTGACTACAACTACACCGGTGTGGACGAGGATTACAATACCTATGCCTATGTCTGGACCGTTCCCGAGGTTGCCGGTAATGAGACCGAGAGCTATGTGATCACCGAGGTCTATGTCTATGGCTATGAGTCGCCCGTGGCAGGCGAGGATTCGCAGGCTCACCTGAACATCACCGTTCCCGAGGATGCCAAGTACAGCATCTTTGCCAACACCTGGTCGCCCGAGTGGTGGGATAACGACGCTGATGATGACTTCTTCGGCATCTTTGTCGAGGGTACCTACTACTCAGTGGGCATGACGCTTGAGGCCAACGAGGGCTACCGCTTTGCCGATGATTGCGTCTTCTATGTCAACGGCAGCGAGGCACTTGTTGACTATGACTACACCGGTGTAGAGTCGGAGGACGGCAACATCTATGCTTACCTGTGGACCATTCCCGAGGCTGCTCAGGCTGCTGCCCAGCCCACCGAGAAGACTGGCGCTCCCACCTTCCATGGCTACACCGAGGACGGCATCCACGCATACTTTGTTGAGATTATCCCGACCGAGCCGAGCGTAATCTACTACCGCGTGATTTATCCCGACGGCACCGAGAGCGAGTGGACCGAGTATGAGGAGATCCTGAGCTTCACCGGTGACGGCAAGTATCGCGTTGAGGCCTATGCCGTAGCCGATGGTAAGCTCCCGAGCGAAGAGATCGCCTATGAGTTCGTTGTTGCTCCTGTAACCGGCATCGAGGAGATGGTAAGCGGCAAGCAGGTTGCTGGCGTGCGCTACTTCAACGCTGCTGGCCAGGAGATGCAGGAGGCTAACGGCCTGACCATTGTCGTTACCACCTACACCGACGGCTCTACCAGCACTGTCAAGGTGGTGAAGTAAGCGATTGACTGAGCGAATAATACGCTGACCAATACCCATCTCGGGCGGCTTCCCCAAAAATGGCGGGAGTCGCCCGATTTTGTGTCCCGCAGTGTGCTAATTCGGGAAGAATGACTATATTTGCGGGGTAAATCCTCCCGGTGGCGACAATCGGTGGACAATCGACAAGAGATAAAACGATTGAAATAGATAGTGAGATGAAAAAGAGATTCATGATTGCGTTGGTGGCCATGCTGGCCATCGTGGCCGGAGCCCAGGAGCAGCAGGCCGAGAAGCCGTTGAACAAGGTGTATGACGAGCAGATCAATCCGCTTGAACAGATTGACCAGGCAGTGGCTCAGGCCGCCGCCCAGGGCAAGTTTGTCATCTGCCAGGTGGGAGGCAACTGGTGTCCCTGGTGCCTGCGGTTTGCCGACTTTATCACCAACGACAGCACCATCAGCCAGATGATTGCCGACAACTTCGTTTATATCCACGTGAATTATCGCCCCAACACCAAAGATGAGACCAAGAAGGCCCTGGGCCAGCAGATGCTCAAGCGTCTGGGCAACCCCGCAAGGTTCGGCTTCCCGGTGTTTGTAGTGCTTGACGACAAGGGCAACGTGATCCACATCCAGGATAGCGTCTTCCTGGAGGAGGGCAAGGGTTACAACAAGGATCGCACCATCCAGTTCTTCAAGAACTGGACGCCTGCCGCCGTCAACCAGTAACTCAATCCCCGAAGACAATAGGCAATGATATCGAAGATGATCCTCATCCCTGCCGCGAGAGCGGTGGGGACGTTGATGTTGCCGCGGCATGTACTGTCATGCGGAAATATCAGGTGTGTGGACTAAGAAATCAAAGCCCCATCGCTAGGCGACGGTGAAGATGATGATGAGTTCGGCGATGAGGACGCGCATGAACATGGTCAAGGGATAGACCGTGGCATAGGCGACTGCCGGTGCGTCGTTGCCAGCGGTATTGTTGGCGTAGCCCAGGGCAGGCGGGTCGGTCGTGGCACCTGCCACGAGGCCCATGATGGTGCAGTAGTTGAGCTTGAACTTGCCGCGTGCGACCACGACAGCCACGAGCAGCGGGATGATAGTGATGAGGAAGCCGTATAGAACCCACATGGCACCGTTGGTGCTCAGGATGGTCGAGACAAACCTGCCGCCGGCGGCGATGCCGACCGAGGCAAGGAACAGGCACAGGCCCAACTCACGCAGCATGAGGCTGGCGGCGGTGCTGGTGTAGGTGACCAGGCGGGCCTTGTGGCCGTAACGGCCGATGAGGATGGCTACCACGAGCGGGCCTCCTGCCAGACCGAGTTTCATGGGAACCGACATGCCGGGGAGCATAATGGGGATGGAGCCCACGAGGATGCCCAGGAAGATGCCGATGAACATCGTGAATAGGTTGGGGTGGTCCAGTCGCTTGTAGGAGTCGCCCATGCGCTTGCCCAGACGGTCGACGTCCTCCTCACGTCCCACAACGGTGAGGCGGTCGCCCACTTGCAGCGACAGGTTGGGGCTGGCCAGCAGCTCGACGCCGGCGCGGTAGATGCGGGTGACGTTGACCTTGTAGCCCTCGTGAAGGCGGATGGAGCCGATTTTGCGGCCGTTAATATCGTTCTGGGTGATGACGATGCGCTTGCTGACGATGCCCTTGGGGGCGGTCTCGAGCTGCCAGTCGAAGTCCACGTGCGGGCCGATGATGGCGTCGAAGATGTCCTGGTCGTGTGCGCTCATGACGATGCGCAGCACGTCGTCCTTGCGGATGATGGTCTCGCCCTGGGGAATCTCGACGGTACCGTCGTCGCGCTTGAGGCGGGAGATGGTGAAGTTGTGGTCGATGATGCTGTGCAGGCGCGTGACGGGGATGTCATAGATGAGCTTGTTGGTCACCTGATAGGTGATGACGTGGGGCTTGAGCTGGCTGTCCTCCTTCTCGCGCTCGATGTCGTCGATCTCCTTGTCGACGTTGATCTTGAACAGCAGCTTGACGATGATCATCGACAGGATGATGCCGATGACGCCCAGAGGATAGGCCGCGGCATATCCTAGCGACATCGACTCGTTGAGGTCGGCGGCGCGGTCGCCCACGGTCTCGATGAGGGCCTGCTGGGCGGCACCCAGGCCGGGCGTGTTGGTCACGGCCCCGCTCATGACGCCCACCAGGTCGGTGATGGTGATGTTGCCCGCGATGAAGTAAATGGCCAGTGCTACGGCGACATTGAGTCCCACGATGAGCATGGCAAGGCCGTTGAGCTGGACACCCTCGTGCTTGAACGATGAGAAGAAGCTGGGACCCACCTGCAAGCCGATCGAGAAGATGAACAGGATGAGGCCGAACTCCTGGATGAACTTGAGGGTGGCACCATCGACGGTGACGCCCAGGTGCCCCACCAGGATGCCGCAGAACAGGACAAAGGTGGCACCCAGCGAGATGCCGAAGATCTTGATCTTGCCCAGGATGACACCGATGGCAATGACGATGGCATAGACCGTCAGGGTGTGTGCAACGCCGTTGCCGATGAATAATTCAGTTAGCCAATTCATGGTTCAGTTACCAGTTTTTTTAGGTTGTGTCGTGTTAGGTTATAAATGAGGGTTAATTGATGTCAGGAAATCTGGATGCCGTTCTCGACAATGCCCAGGATGTCCACCGGATTGTTGACGATGACATCGGCATGATACTCGACAAGTTCCTTCTTGCTGCGGAAGCCCCATGTCACGCCCACCGAGTCGATGCAGGCGCGTCGTGCCGTCTCCATGTCCACGCCGCTGTCTCCCACATAGAGGGTGCTGGCCTTGGGCATGCCCGCCATGGCCAGTATCGTGAAGACGACGCTGGGGTCGGGCTTGACGTTGACGCCCTCGCGGTGTCCCTCGACGGCGACAAAGGGGATCTCGGGGAAGAAGTGCGGGATGATCTTGTCCACCGCCTTCTGGTACTTGTTGCTGGCCACGGCCAGTGTCACGCCCATGTCGCGCAGGTCCTGCAAGAGCTCGGGCATGCCGCTGTAGGGCTTGGTGTAGTCGGTGCAGTGCTCGTCATAGTACTCGATGAAGTCGCCCAGCACGCGGTCCACCGTCTCGTCGTCGCGGGCGTCCTCGGGCAGGACGCGTGTCATGAGGCGGCGCACGCCGTTGCCCACAAAGTAGGGGTAGCTGGCCATGCTGTGTGTCGCATAGCCGTTGCGTTGCAGTGCATAGTTGGCGGCCTGCCCCAGGTCCTCGATGGTGTTGAGCAGCGTGCCGTCCAGGTCAAATATCACGAGCTTCTTCATGTCGTTGTCTCAATTACGGCTGCAAAGGTACTAATAAGTTTTTAGTTCTTGGTTTTTAGTGGTCAGTTTTTGTCGATGATGGCATCACACAAGATCTTTTCCTTATCGTCCGCCGTGTGTTTCAGTTCGTGCATCTCGGTGACGCAGTCGGCAACTTCGATCAGCCACTTGGGCGCATTGGCTCCAGTGATAACTATCTCGGTACCGTCGGGGCGTTGCTCCAGCAAGTCCAGAATCTGTTCCTTGCTGATGAGGTTGTGGTGAATGGCGACACACAGTTCATCCATGATGATCATGTCATACATGCCGCTGGTCAGCAGCGTCTTGCAGCGATCCAGACCAGCCATAGCTGCGGCACGGTCATTCTCGTTGGGCTGTTGGTTTTCAAATCCTGGAAATCCGAGTTGCTCAATCTGTAGATTGTCATATTCTTGTGCAATGTGGCTTTCGAGGTCAATCTCGCTCTTGGTGAACTGGCCGATATAGACCGACTTGCCCTCGCTCAGGGCTTTCACCGCCATGCCCCACGCGGCAGTGGTCTTGCCCTGACCGTCACCGGTGTAGATGGTTACTAAATTACGTTTTGTCATATTCATTGTCATGTTTCGTTTTTTTCTGTTGTCCTCCAGCTTTGCAGTCATGCCGCGTGATTGGCAGAAAATAGGTTGAAAAAGCGGCATGACTGCGCCACCGAAAAAACAAAAAGCTACTATATATTAAAATTTACACATTGTGCATGGATATAAATCTCATACAATCAAGTTGCTAAGTAGCTTTGACCGTGGCGCGGAAGGGGGAACAATGACAATAGATGTAGCTGCGCTGTTTCGCAGCCAGGCAAGATACCTTACTACCACCTGATGGGAAAGGAAGATTGCCAGATGTTGAATTGTCCGACCCTATTCCACGAGAGTCAAAGCAATAATATGTCCAACTTGGCAGGTCTTCTGGCTCATCCCATTGCCACGCGGCCTTCCCATCCACACGAGGTGGACAGTGACACTAAATGATTGCGTGACAACTTGGTGGGATATACAGCAGCGGGTCTGCTCAGGAGTCTCACCTGATTCCCTTTTAATCCGCAACACACCTTGAACAGGCACTTGCGGCACCAAATTTTCGGCTGCAAAATTACAAAAAACTTCTTATATGCAATGAATATTCATGAAAAATCTAAAAATCACATGGCACTTGCTGCCTGATTGCAACGCTGCAATGGAGATGGAGATGCAATCGTTTGCATTAATTTTTTGATGAAGGTGAAGTGTGATATTTATGTGATGTGAGCAGAATTCAGTAATTTTGAAGACATTAAAAAGGCAAGGGTAAGTAGCCCGTCAACCATCGGAATAACCAAATTATCTATTCATAACTTAAAAACATAGTTCATTATGAAAAAGACGATTACACTATTTCTTGCACTCGTAGCGTCGATGTTGACGCTACAGGCCAGTGCTGCGATGTATATCGTGGGCGATGGCCCCTTTGGCGGCTGGGCCCCCAGTGGCGGTGTCGAGATGACCAGTCAGGGAGGCGGCACTTACACTTACAGTGCCACCGTCAATGGCGAGGTCTATTTTGTGTTTGCCGATGGCCGATCCTCATTAACGGGTGATGCCGCATGGCAGGACTTCAACAGCAACTACCGTTACGGCCCGTCGAGTGGTGACCAGGAGGTGGCTGTCGATGGAACATGGATTGCTACAAGCAAAGCCGGTGACCACGGTGCCTACTACTTCTCGGGCAATGGCTCGAATTACACCTTCACCTTTGATGAGGGCAACAAGCGCTTCAAGATCACGAGCGAGGGCGGAACCGTCACGCCCACGACGGGTGAACTCTACATCCTGGGTCAAGCCCAGGGCAACGCCTGGAGCCCCGACACGGGCGTGGCGATGAGTACGGCCGACGGCAACGTGTTCACGGCCACGGTGACCTTCAACGGCGAGAACAGCGAGGAGGATGCCAACGTGAGCTACTTCTCGTTCACGACCAAGCTGGCCAGCAGCAGTGATGACTGGGACGGCATCCGCCCCTATCGCATGTCGCCTGTGGCCGACGAGGGCACCAACTTCTGGGTGACATCGTCGATGCTGGGCCAGGCCATCTCCCTGAACGAGCCGGGCGTGAACGTGGACGTGGCCTTCCGCATCCCGACGGGGACCTACACGCTGACCGTGGACCTGGAAGCCCGCACTTGTGTCATCACCCGCGACAGCGGTGGCGGCACGGTGACCGGCAAGGGCTGGCCGTCGATGTATGGCGGCGTGATGCTGCAGGGCTTCTACTGGGACAGCTACAATGCCACCCGGTGGACGACCCTGACCGACAAGGCCCAGGAACTGGGACAGTACTTTGACGTGGTGTGGGTGCCCAACTCGGGCAGCGTCGATGCCTTTGGCTCGGCCCAAAGCATGGGCTACATGCCCGTGTACTGGTTGAAGCACAACACGTGCTTCGGCACCGAGTCGCAGCTGCGCGACATGATCGACACCTTCCACCAGCACAACACCAGCGTGCTGATGGACATGGTGCTCAACCACAAGAGCGGCAAGAGCGGCTGGGTGGACCTGGCCGACGAGACGGTGACCGGTCCCGTGACCGGCGAGGAATACAGCCTGTCGTGGACGCTGGCCGACATCTGCAAGACCGACGAGTGTGTGGCATCGGGCTATGCCGCCACCGGTGCCAATGACGAGGGCGAGGACTTTGACGGCAGCCGTGACCTGGACCACACCAGCGCCAATGTGCAGCAGAACGTCAAGACCTACCAGAAGTACCTCATGCAGGAGCTGGGCTATGACGGATTCCGTTATGACATGTGCAAGGGCTATGCCGGCTACTATGTGGGCCTGTACAACCAGGCGAGCCAGCCGGCCTTCTCGGTGAGCGAGTACTGGGACGGCAATGCCGAGACCCTGCGCTGGTACCTGAACAGCACCAAGCAGGACAACCGCATCCAGACGGCCGTGTTTGACTTCGCGTTGAAGTACCCGATGCAGAGCGCCTTTGCCGCCGGCAACTGGAGCGCCCTGAACGACAAGGGCCTGGCCGCCGATCCCGATTATCAGCGTTACTCGGTGACCTTTGTCGATAACCACGACACGGGTCAAAACACCAACTATGACTGCCTGAAGACCAACGTCATGCCCGCCAACGCCTTTATCCTGGCCATGCCCGGTACGCCGTGCATCTTCTACAAGCACTACCTGGTCTATGGCGACGAGATCAACAACTGCATCAAGGCCCGCCGTGCCGCCGGCGTGCACAACCAGAGCGCCATCCTCACCCAGAGCGAGAACAGCGGCGGCTACATCCTGGAGACCCAGGGCACGCGCGGCAACCTGTACCTGCAACTGGGCGGTGCCACGGCCAATGGCTGCCCCTACGGCTACGAACTGGTGCAGCAGGGTGATGGCTATGCGTTGTATATCACTTATGGCATCGACTGGCAGCACGTGGGCAAGGATGGCCGCATCCTGGGCTATCCCGTCGTGAGCAAGGCCGCCGGCAACTATGCCGGCAGCGTGTCGCTCACCGTTGCCCCGAGCCAGAGCGGCGTGACGCTCGTCTATACCACCGACGGCAGCGAGCCCACGGCACAGAGCACCGTGCTCACCGCCTCGACCCCGATGACCTTTACCGAGAACACCACCCTCAAGGTGGGCGTCCTCAACGGTGACCAGGTGGAGAATGTCGAGCACTACATCTATACCATCACCGACGCTGCCACGACAGGCATCAACGTGTATGTCAAGTCCCCGGTGACCGGTGCCCACGTCTGGGCCTGGACCAGCGAGGGCAGCGTGACCGGCAGCAGCTGGCCCGGCAAGGCCGTCAGCAGCCTGGACAAGGTGGTTGTCAACGACATCGAGTGGTATTGCCTGCACGTGGATGCCGACGAGGTGAGCCTGATCTTCAACAACGGCGACGGCGGCTTTGAGAACCAGACGTCGACCATCACCGTGACGCGTGACGCCTTCATTGTCTATCCCAACAGCGACTTGACGACCTACAGCTACGCCGCCGCCGATACCTACCTCGACATGACCGAGATGTATGCCGGCGCGGGTGCTGCCAGCTACGAGAAGGTGTATGTGCTGGGCAACATCAACTCGACGGGCTGGTCGCCGAGCAACGGCCTGGAGATGACCACGACCAACGGCGAGAAATATACCGCGACCATCGACTTTGTGGACCCCTATGGCGGCTACAGCTACTTCAGCTTCTCCAAGTCGCTGGGTGCCTCGTGGAGCGACATCGCCAGTGACCGCATGGGTGCCACGAGCAGCAACTACCTCATCAGCGAGGCGCGCCTGGGCACCAACCTGAGCGTGGTGGCCGGCGAGAACGCCTTCAGGATCCCCACGGGCAAGTACAACCTGACGCTGTATCTGTCGCAGGGCATCCTCGGTGTCGAGAAGTGGACCGAACCCGTTACCGTCGTGCGCGGCGATGTGGACGAGGATGGCACGATCGGCATCACCGATGTGACCAGCCTGATCAACGTCCTGTTGAGCAATGACCCGAGCGGCATCAATGTCCAGAATGCTGACTGTGACCAGGATGGCGGTCTGTCGATCAGCGACGTGACCACATTGATCAACTACCTGTTGAAGCACACCTGGTAAAAAAGGGGGCTGTAGAACAGACCGATTGAATATCACTGCCGAGGGCGATTCCCCCGCTACCGTCAAGGGTAGCAGGAATCGCCCTCGGGCTATCGGTGCCCATCGGGAAAAGCGGTGAAAATTTTGCGATATACGGGATATTGCATTATCTTTGTGCCCCAAAAAGAAACCAGCTTGTTGTTTTCCTAGCAAAGAATAATTAATGAACCGGCAACAATCCTCGATACTGAAGGGCATGGCGATCTTGATGCTGATGTTGTATCACCTTCCCCGTGTCGTCGGCCCCGATACCTATCCCATGGGTTTTAACAACTTTGTGGTCAATGCTTTCCACCCATTCATGTACTATTTCA